>JBEVGZ010000317.1:0-2818 GCA_040511515.1 Microterricola sp. | reverse complement strand
CGCCGGGGCGATCTCGACGACCTTCTGGTGGCGGCGCTGCACCGAGCAGTCACGCTCGAACAGGTGAACGGTGCCGCCCTGGGCGTCGGCGAGGATCTGCACCTCGATGTGACGCGGGCGCAGCACGGCCTGCTCGAGGAACATCGTGGCATCGCCGAATGCACTGTCGGCCTCGCGCATCGCCTCTTCGAGCGATCCGCGCAGCTCGGCCTTGGTGTTGACGCGGCGCATGCCACGACCGCCACCGCCTGCGACGGCCTTGGCGAAGATCGGGAAGCCGATCTCGTCGGCCTGGGAGATGAGCAGGTCGACGTCGCGCGAGGGCGGCGTCGACTTCAGCACCGGCACGCCGGCTGCGATGGCGTGCTCCTTGGCGGTGACCTTGTTGCCGGCCATCTCCAGAACTTCCTTCTGCGGGCCGATGAAGGTGATGCCGTTGGCACGGGCGGCCTCGGCGAGCTCCGGGTTCTCAGAGAGGAATCCGTAGCCCGGGTAGATGGCGTCTGCGCCGCTGTCCAGTGCGACGCGGATGATCTCACTGACGTCGAGGTAGGCGCGCACCGGATGACCGGGCTCACCGATCTGGTAGGCCTCGTCGTCCTTCAGTCGGTGCAGGGAGTTGCTGTCCTCATAGGGGAAGACGGCGACCGTCTTCGCCACGAGCTCCACAGCAGCTCGAAATGCACGAATGGCGATTTCGCCTCGATTGGCAACAAGGATCTTCTGGAACATGCAAGCCTTTCAAACACCCCGGGCACTCAGCCAACGGTTAGGTTCTCTAAGACTAGTGAAGGTAACGTGTCTTCTTGTGCACGTTCTCTCTGTCAGCTCCCTCAAGGGAGGCGTCGGCAAGACCACAGTGACTCTGGGTCTTGCATCGGCGGCCTTCGCGCGCGGCATCCGCACCCTCGTGGTGGACTTGGACCCGCAGTCCGACGTCTCCACCGGCATGGATATCCAAGTCGCGGGGCACCTCAACGTCTCCGACGTGCTCGCTTCCCCCAAGGAAAAGGTGGTGCGCGCGGCAATCGCGCCGTCCGGCTGGACCAAGGGCAGGGCAGGCAGCGTCATCGATGTGATGATCGGCAGCCCGTCTGCCATCAACTTCGATGGCCCGCACCCGAGCATCCGCGACATCTGGAAACTCGAAGAAGCGCTCGCGAATGTTGAGAAAGATTACGAACTCGTTCTCATCGACTGCGCTCCCTCGCTGAATGCGCTCACCCGCACCGCCTGGGCGGCCAGCGACCGTGTCGCCGTCGTCACTGAGCCCGGCCTCTTCTCCGTTGCAGCCGCCGACCGCGCCCTGCGCGCGATCGAGGAGATCCGCCGCGGCCTCTCGCCGCGCCTGCAGCCGCTCGGCATCATCGTGAACCGTGCCCGCACGGCATCCCTGGAGCACCAGTTCCGCATCAAGGAACTGCGCGACATGTTCGGACCGCTCGTGCTCAGCCCGCAGCTGCCGGAGCGCACCTCGTTGCAGCAGGCGCAGGGCGCAGCCCAGCCGCTGCACATCTGGCCCGGCGACAGTGCTCAGGAGCTCTCGCGCTACTTCGACCAACTGCTCGACCGCGTGCTGCGCACCGCGAAGATCGAGAAGTACGCGGAGAATCCCGCGTAACGCGAAGCGTTACGAAAGGCGGCAGCCTCAACTCAGGCAACCCCAGCAACCGCAAACGATGCTGGTGCGGTCGTTGGTCACGGTTTGACGGTTGTAGTTTCGCCAAGCTCAACCAACGGGATGCGTCGAAATCCCGTGCTGCGCGCTCACTGCTGCATCGCTCACGGTTCCAGAGATTTCCTGGCTGTGGGCTGCCGCCTTTCGTGACGCTGCGCGTCGCGCTACTCGACCAGCGGGGCCTAAGAGATCTTCTTGCGGCTGACGCGACGGGCGGCGAGCTCGTCGCCGGAGTCCGCGTTCTGCACGTTGAGCTCGACGAGGCTCGTCTCGACCTCACGCAGCACCTTGCCGACGGCGATGCCGAACACGCCCTGACCGCGGCTGACCAGGTCGATGACCTCGTCATCCGATGTGCACAGGTACACACTGGCGCCATCGCTCATCAGAGTCGTCTGGGCGAGGTCGTTCACGCCGCTCTCGCGCAGCTGGTTGACGGCCGTGCGGATCTGCTGGAGCGAGATGCCGGTGTCGAGCAGGCGCTTGACGAGCTTGAGAACGAGGATGTCGCGGAAGCCGTACAAGCGCTGCGAGCCGGAGCCTGCCGCGCCGCGCACGGTGGGCTCGACGAGTTCGGTCCTGGCCCAGTAGTCGAGCTGGCGGTAGCTGATGCCGGCCGCGCGGGCCGCAACGGCGCCGCGGTAGCCTGCTGCGTCATCGAGTTCGGGCAAACCGTCGGTGAAGAGCAGACCGAGGTCGTAGCGGTCTTTCTCGCTTCGACTGAGTTCACTCATGCGGCTGCCTCTCAAACGTCAACGGGGTGTGTGCACCCCACCAGAGCAACGCTACCGAGAGCGGGGCTCCCCGGCAACGACATCCGCACGAATGATTCGGCGTGTCGCCCTGTCACGGTGCCAGGCGGGTGAGCGCGGAGCGGATCAGGCTGCCGCGGACGACCTCCAACTGCCCTGCGATGTCGTGTGCGCGCTCGATGACCTGCGCCCGACTCGAGGTGTCTTTGCGCCGCGCCAGGGGTGCGAGCGCGGACTCGATGAGGCCCAGTTCACGCTGGGCGGCACCGCGGAAACCGCGCAGATGACGCGGTTCGATGCCGGAACGCTGCAGTTCGGCCAGGGCGCGCAACACGCTCAGCGAGTCGTCGGTGTAGATCTCCGACGGCGAGACGAGCGATGCGGCGAT
>JBEVGZ010000316.1:0-4968 GCA_040511515.1 Microterricola sp. | reverse complement strand
GCACGATCACGCGCCGCGTCGTGATCGTGTAGCGGCGGCTCAGCCAGGCCAGCAGCGGCAGCACGAAGCCGAGCAGCACGAGCAGCGCGGCCCCGGCGAGGATGGCGATGCTCTGCCACTCCTCGTCCATCTGACCGGCGTAGAAGCCCGCCGCCCCGCACACGGCGATCAGCAGGATCGACGGCCAGAACAGCATCCGACCGTGTCGGCGGACGCGCGCGACGACATGCTCAGCGGGCGCGGCGAGTTGCGGTCCGCCGGCGGGCGACGGCAGCGCGCCCGGCACGGGCAGTCCAGCTCCACCGACGTTCGTCATAGCCCATTAATACCGCAGATGCGTCACATCTCCAGCCGCGACAGACGTCTCGTCGCCAGTGCTCTGCTCCCGAACCCGCAGCCGGCCGTCCGATTCGATGGCGGTCGCCGTTCCGAGAAGCTCTCCCCCGCCCGGAAGCTCGACCCGCACGTCCTGGCCGAGCGTGCCGCAGAGCGCGCTCACCTCGGCGTGCAGGCCACTGGCGATGGCGTCGCCACCGGCGGCGAGGAAGCCGCGGTAGAGCTCGGTGAGCTCCGTGAGATACGCCGCGAGCACGGCATCCGGGCTCACCGCCCTGCGCGTGACGAGGGTGAGCGACGTCGAGGTGAGCGTCGGCAGGTCGTGCTCGTCGAGCGAGACGTTGAGCCCTGCTCCCAGCACGACGCCGGCCGCATCCGGCAGCAGCTCGCTCAGGATGCCGCTGACCTTGTAGCCGGAGATCTGAACGTCGTTCGGCCATTTCAATCGCACGGCCGGCGCCTCGGCAATGTCGTTCTCTCCCGCGGCGACGGCCTCGGCCACCCGCAACTCATGGGCGGAGTCGACGACGGCCCGGACCGCTCGGGTCATCGCGGCACCGGCGAGCAGCGGGAACCAGCCGAAGTGTTCGAGCGGCAACGCGCCGCCGCCGGGCACGACCGGGCGGAGCAGCACGGAGATCGCCAGCGACTTGCCCGTCGGCGCCAGCCAGGTGCGCCCGAGGCGCCCGCGCCCGCGGGTCTGGTTGTCGGTGACGAGCACGGCCAGATCCGGCCACTCGGCTGCATCGGTGCCGCTCGCCCGCGCGACGAGTTCGTCGTTGGTCGAACCGGTCTCGGCCAGCGCCTCGAAGCGGGGGACGGCTGCGGCACTGCGCGGAAACGCCGCGGCCGCCGGAGCGGCGTTGTGCTCGTTCTGCATGAAGGTCTCCTCGTGTTCGCGGTCTGGGCTCTGGCCATTGTGCCCGAGCGGGAGCCCCGCCGCCCGCGGGTCGGGGCGTGTCTGTCGACAAGCTCTGCGGGCAAGCTTGTAGGGAATCGTCAAAGGAATGCGCAGAGGCGTGCACGATAGAGTGAACCGCGTGACCGAGAACTCCAGCACTGCGGCCCCCGACATGTACACGACGGCGGGCAAGCTCGCCGACCTGAAGCGTCGCTACCACGAAGCCGTGACGGCAAGCGGCGAGGCCGCGATCGCCAAGCAGCACGCCAAGGGCAAGATGACGGCGCGCGAGCGCATCGAGCAGTTGCTCGATCCAGGCTCCTTCGTCGAGCTCGACGAGTTCGTGCGCCACCGCACGCACGCGTTCGGCATGGAGGCGAAGCGTCCATACGGCGACGCCGTCGTGACAGGAACCGGCACCATCCACGGCCGCCAGGTGGCCGTGTACTCGCAGGACTTCACGATCTTCGGCGGCTCGCTCGGCGAGGTCGCCGGCGAGAAGATCATCAAGGTGATGGATCTGGCGCTGAAGACCGGCGTTCCCATCATCGGCATCCTCGACTCCGGCGGAGCCCGCATCCAGGAGGGCGTGGTCGCCCTCGGCAAGTACGGCGAGATCTTCCGCCGCAACACGGCGGCATCCGGCGTCATCCCCCAGATCTCCATCATCTGCGGCCCGGCCGCCGGTGGAGCCGTCTACTCCCCCGCGCTCACCGACTTCGTCATCATGGTCGACAAGACCAGCCAGATGTTCGTCACCGGCCCCGACGTCATCAAGACCGTCACCGGCGAGGACGTCGGCATGGAGGAGCTCGGCGGTGCGCTCACGCACAACAAGATCTCCGGCGTCTCGCACTACCTCGCCAGCGACGAGCCGGACGCACTCGACTACGCGCGCACGCTGATCAGCTTCCTGCCCGACAACAACATGGCAGAGCTCCCCGTCTACGAGAGCCACGTCGAGCTCGAGGTGACGGATGCCGATCGCAAGCTGAACACGATCATCCCCGATTCACCGAACCAGCCCTACGACATGAAGACCGTGATCGAGCACGTGGTCGACAACGGCGACTTCCTCGAGGTGCAGCCATTGTTCGCGCCCAACATCGTCATCGGGTTCGCCAGGGTCGAGGGGCGCTCTGTCGGCATCATCGCCAACCAGCCCAACGCCATGGCCGGAACGCTCAACATCGACGCCGGCGAGAAGGCCAGCCGATTCGTGCGCTTCTGCGACGCCTTCTCGATCCCGATCCTCACCCTCGTCGACGTTCCCGGCTACCTGCCCGGAACCGACCAGGAATGGACGGGCGTGATCCGTCGCGGCGCGAAGCTGCTCTACGCCTACGCAGAGGCCACCGTCCCGCTCGTGACCGTCATCACCCGCAAGGCATACGGCGGCGCGTACATCGTGATGGGCTCGAAGCAGCTCGGCGCCGACATCAACCTCGCCTGGCCGACGGCCGAGATCGCGGTGATGGGTGGCCAGGGCGCCGTCAACATCCTGTACCGCCCGGAGCTCAAGCGCGCAGAGGAAGCTGGCGAAGACGTCGCGGCCGTGCGCACCAAGCTCGCAAACGAGTACACGTACAACGTGGCCAGCCCGTTCCTCGCCGCCGAGCGCGGCGAGCTGGATGGCGTCATCGAGCCGGCCGCGACGCGCGTCGCCGTGGTCAAGGCGCTGCGCGCCCTCCGCACCAAGCGTGCCAGCCTGCCGCCCAAGAAGCACGGGAACATCCCGCTCTGATGGCTGAGCACACCGCACACGACGCCGGAACGAGCGGCGAGCAGGATTCGGATGCCGCGGCATCCGGATTCGACCCGGCGAGCCTGCACTTCGTCACCCGTCATGTCACCGAGCCGGAGCGGGCGGCCGTCACGGCCGTGCTCGGCTCCGTGCTCGAGCAGGAATCCGCGATGCTCGGGCAGGCGCCAGGGCGCGGACCATCGGCCTGGCAGCGCAGCCAGCGCACGCTGCGCACGCCGATCGAGCCCGGTCAGGGTCGCTGGGCCCGCCCGGCGCTCTGACGCGACGTCCTCATCCGACGCTGTACCCCAGCGCCGCCACGATCGGCCCCGTTCCTCGGGCCTGCTGTCGCATCGTGACCCCCGAGATTCGCACGTTTTGTACCCCAATGTCCCCCTAAAAGCCGACTTTCAGAGGGTGGGGGCCTGCGGCAATATAGTTCTTGCTAGGTGTCTCTCATTGAGTTACACCACCAATCACTCGTCGACTAGGGTAAGCAGGCGAGTGTTTTGGGGGCGAGTCAGGGTTACATTCGGGTTGTCGCCCTGACTCGGATGCCGAAAGGGAGTCGGTCTGAGACCGGCTCCCTTTCGGCTTTTATTTTTGCCGTCACGGGCACCGGCTGCCGCGGCGCACGCGCTCGCTCGGCCGGTGTTTCCGGCGACACGGCGCGACGGCAGCCCGCTGTGCCGGCGCGGCGACCGGATTACCGGCCGAGCGCACGCGGTGCGCACACGATGTGCGCTGCAGAGCTCAGCTTTGGCGCGGGATCTCGAGCCAGAGTTCGACCTCGTCGTCGAGCTCTTCCTGGCCGAGCGCGCTCGCACTGCCGCCGTCGCTCTGGCTGAGCCCGACGACCGTCACAGCGGTCTCCGAACCGTCCGAGACCGTGCGGGCGATGATCTTGTTGGCCGCGCTGCCCCGGATGGCGTCCGCCAGCGCGTCCAGCACGCGCTCACGCTCATCGTCGTCCAGCTCGTCGATGCCACCCTCATCGAGCAGCGTCACGATCGCGCCGCCACTGCGGGCGCCACGCACGGCGGAGCGCACGCTGTCGTTCAGCAGCATCCTGCCGCGGATCTCATCGCGGATGGCCGCCTCGAGGTTGCGGCACTCCTGGCGCTGATCGGCGTTCAGGTCGCCGCCGAGATCGGCGATGCGCCGCAGCATCGGGGCGGCGATGCGGTTGGTCTGGGCGAGTCGGAAACGACGCTCGTAGAGGTGCGCATCCTGGGCGGCCTGCCACTCCGTCGCCTCGCGCTCCGCGCGCACGAAGTGGTTGGCGTCTCGCCCGGCCTTGGCCAGCTGGCGCCCGAGCATGTGCGCGACGGCGACCCAGACGATGCTGCCGACGACGCCGATGCCGCCGAGTGACCCTGGGCCGGCCCAGAGCATGGTCTGGACGGCCAGGAAGCCGACGCCGATCCAGGCGACGGCCAGACGCCGTCTGGCCGCGGCGATCGTCATCAGGGTTCCTACCGCCGCGACGTACCACGTGGCGTAGCCGTTGTCGGCGTTGGGGTCGAGCTGGCTGGTGACGATCAGCGGCAGCGCGATGGCGGTGGCGAGGTCGAATCCGGCCAGCCAGAGCGGCATCCGGGTCGGGCTGCTCGGCCACAGGCTGATCAGGGTGGCACAGGCGTAGAGTCCCATCGCCACGATCGATGGCCACGGAGAGACGGGCACTGCAAGGGCGTAGAGGCCGAGCACGATGTGGTACCCGGAGAACAGTGCGGCCAGCGCGAGGATCAGCAGCCGGGGAATCGTGATCATGCGTCGACCCCCTGCTGCTCTGGCACGGCGTTGGCGGCAGGCCACTCGAGCACGATCGTCGTGCCGGCGCCCGGCGCGCTGTGCACGGTGGATTCGCCGCCGACGGCCGCGATGCGCTCGAGGATCGACACTCGGAGCCCGATGCGGGCCGACGGCGTCTTGTCGACGTCGAAGCCGATCCCGGTGTCGGCGATCTCGAGACGCACTCCACCGG
>JBEVGZ010000315.1:0-2763 GCA_040511515.1 Microterricola sp. | reverse complement strand
AAGCTCCAGGAGTCGCGGCTGGCGTTCTGCTGCATCTCCAGGGCCGAGGTGGCCACGCCACCGGCGTTGGCCGCCTTGCCTGGGGCGAAGAGCACGCCGGCATCGCTGAAGACGCGCACGGCGCCGGGGGTGCACGGCATGTTCGCGCCCTCGGCGACGGCGGCGACGCCGCTGGCCACGAGCACGGCGGCCGCGGACTCGTCGAGCTCGTTCTGGGTGGCACACGGGAGTGCGACATCGATGCGGGTCTCCGCCGCGATCGACCAGATGGAACCGTTCGGGCGGTACTCGGATGCCGAGCCACGCAGCTCCGCGTAGTCGCTCAGACGGCCGCGCTTGATCTCCTTGACCTCACGCAGCAGCTCGAGGTCGAGGCCCTCGTGGTCGTAGACGACACCGGTCGAGTCGGAGCAGGCCACGACGAGGCCGCCGAGCTGGTGCACCTTCTCGATCGCGTAGAGCGCGACGTTGCCGGAGCCGGAGACGAGCACGCGGGCGCCCTCGAAGGTCTTGCCGCGGGTGGCGAGCATCTGCTCCGCGAAGAACACGGTGCCGTACCCGGTGGCCTCCGTGCGCACGAGCGATCCGCCCCAGCCGATTCCCTTGCCGGTGAGAACACCGGATTCGTAGCGGTTGGTGATGCGCTTGTACTGGCCGAAGAGGTAGCCGATCTCGCGGCCGCCGACACCGATGTCGCCGGCGGGGACGTCGGTGTACTCGCCGATGTGGCGGTAGAGCTCGGTCATGAAGCTCTGGCAGAAGCGCATGATCTCGGCATCCGAACGACCCTTGGGGTCGAAGTCGCTGCCGCCCTTGCCTCCACCGATCGGCATGCCGGTGAGGGCGTTCTTGAAGATCTGCTCGAAGCCGAGGAACTTGACGGTGCCGAGGGTGACCGTCGGGTGGAAGCGCAGGCCACCCTTGTACGGGCCGAGGGCCGAGTTGAACTCGACACGGAAACCGCGGTTGATGTGCACGCGTCCGGCGTCATCCGTCCACGGCACGCGGAAGATGATCTGACGCTCCGGCTCGCAGATGCGCTCCAGCACGGAACCCTCCGCGTAGTGCGGGTGGCGCTCGATCACGCGACCCAGGGACTCGAATACCTCGCGCGCTGCCTGGTGGAACTCCGGCTCACCGGCGTTGCGGCGCAGAACCTGATCAAAGATCGGCTGGATTTTCGGGTCAAGGGTGGTCGTCATCGAAGAGTCACTTTCGTAAGAGGCACGAAGATTGAGCGTATCCCGAGTGGGAATCGCATTACACCGAGGGCCCGGGGTCGCCGGACTGACCAGCACCGTCAGTGCTGGGGTGTTCAGGGGTGAGAGCGGCCGCGATGGTCGTTGCGGAGGCCAATTCCTGCTGGGCTTTCTGCACGCGCTCTTGTGCGCGGAGCACCCGGCGCTCGGCCAGTGAGCGCATAGACACGCTAGCAGTGATTGCGCTCTTGGCATCATCGACGCCGGTCGCCACCCACGCCGCGACGAGGAGTATCAGCTGGCTGATCAGGTTGAACCAGATCAGCACACCGATGAGTGCCGTGAAGGAGGCGAGGAGCGGATTGTTCGCCGCTCCTCCGAGGAGCGCACCACCGAGCAACTGCAGCACGGCCATCGCGGCCCCGCCGAGCAGCGCCCCCCGCCACAGGATGCCGGCGCGGATCCGGATGCCGGCCACGACGCGGAGCAGCACGACGAGGGTCAGCGTGTCGATGGCGAAGATGATCAGCACACCGAGCGACTGGCTCAGCAGCGAGAACCCCGTGGAGTTCGTCGACGCGCCGACGGCCTCGGCGAGCAGGCCGAGTGCTGAGGTGCTGAACACGCTGACGACGGCCGCGATGACCAGGCCGATGCCAAGCGCCAGGGCGAGCGCCAGATCCTTGAGTTGGAGCAGCAGGAAGAAGGTCGAGTCCCCCGGCAGCCGGAAGATCTGCCGCACGGCCGCGCGGGTCGAGCCGATCCAGCCGATCGCGGTGAACACGAGCCCGATGAGCGCGATCAGTCCGGAGATGCCGAGCGTCAGCGGCTGCACGATGGCATCCGGATCGACCAAGGCGTCATCGGAGCCGTCGGTGCTGAGCAGGCCGGGGATGAACCCGTTGATCAGGTCGATCAGCGCATCCCACACGGCGGGGTTCGCTGCCAGCCAGAGCCCGGCCAGCGTGAAGCCGAGGTAGACGCCGGCGAAGACCGCGAACAGCGCCTGGTACGACATACCGGCGGCGAGCAGCGGCGCATTCGACTCGGCGTAGCGGGTGAACGCCCGCACCGGCTTGAGTTCCATCACGAGCGCGAGCGCCGTGTTCCACCAGCGCAGCGGCCTGTCGAACCAGCGCGCCGGCTTCGACTCGTTCTCCGTCATGGCGTCAGCGTACCCGCCCGTGCCGAGTGGCGGCATGGGCTACCGGGCGGATGCCGGGCTGCCTCAGTTGGCGCCGACGGTGACGGTCGGGGTTCCGGTCGAGGTGTCGCTCGCCGGCATTTCGGCGGCGATGCGGTTGGCCTCCTCGATGAGGGTTGCGACGATCTCGGACTCCGGCACGGTCTTGATGACCTCGCCCTTGACGAAGATCTGGCCCTTGCCGTTTCCGGATGCCACGCCGAGGTCAGCCTCGCGCGCCTCGCCCGGCCCGTTCACGACACAGCCCATCACGGCGACGCGCAACGGAACCGTCATGCCCTCGAGGCCGTCCGTCACATCGTTGGCGAGCTTGTAGACGTCGACCTGGGCTCGGCCGCAGCTCGGGCAGGAGACGATCTC
>JBEVGZ010000314.1:0-3038 GCA_040511515.1 Microterricola sp. | reverse complement strand
GGTTGCTGGCTAGAACGTGCCGCCCATGGTGCGCAGCCGCTCGACGCGGTCCGCGATCGGCGGGTGCGTGCTGAACAGGCGGTCCATGATGCCGGGCTTCAGCGGGTCGGCGATCCAGAGGTGCGCCATCGAGGAGTTCTGGCGCTGCATCGGGCGCGAGTAGGCCTCGAGCTTCAGCAGCGCGCTCGCGAGAGCCTCCGGGTGACGCGTCGTGAGCGCACCCGTGGCGTCTGCGAGGTACTCGCGCTGGCGTGAGACGGCCATCTGCACCATGCCGGCAACGAGCGGCGCAACGAGCATCGCGACGAGTCCGAACACCATCACGAGCGGGTTGCCGTTGTTGTTGTTCCGGCCGAAGAACGCCATCCGCATGAACATGTCGGCGATGAAGCCGACGGCGACGACGAGCCCGAAGACGATCATCGACACCCGGATGTCGTAGTTGCGCACGTGGCCGAGCTCGTGCGCCATGACGCCCTCGAGCTCGGCGTCGTCCATGATCTCGAGCAGGCCCGTCGTTGCGGCGACGATGGCGTGTTCGGGGTCGCGGCCGGTCGCGAAGGCGTTCGGTGCCGGGTCGCTGATCACGTAGATCTTCGGCATCGGCGTTCCCGTGGTGATCGAGAGATTCTCGACGACGCGCCAGAGCCGCGGGTGGTCGGTCACCGAGGTGATCTCGACGCCGCCGCTCATGGCGACGGCCTGACGGCCGGCCATGAAGTACTGGAACACGGCGTAGAGGGTCGCGACGACGAGCGTCGTCACGACCATCGACGGGCTGTTGTAGATCGCGCCGGCCAACCAGCCCAATGCGCCGATGATCAGCAGGAAGAAGATGATGATGAAGACGGTGTTGCGCTTGTTGCGGGCTATCGCGCTATACATGGTTCCTGGTCAGTGTGGGCGGGCGTGAGAGCGGTTCAGGCTAGAACTGCACGCGGGGCGGCTCTGCGATCGCCGCGGCATCCGCAACCTCGAAGAACTGACGCCCGTTGAAGCCGAGCTTGTTGGCGAAGACGTTGTTCGGGAACACCTGGATCTTGGTGTTCAGCTCGCGCACGCCACCGTTGTAGAAGCGGCGCGCGGCCTGGATCTTGTCTTCGGTGTCGACCAGCTCGCCCTGCAGCTGCAGGTAGTTCTGGCTGGCCTGCAGCTGGGGGTACGCCTCGGCGACGGCGAAGATGCTCTTCAGCGCGCTCTGCATGTGGTTCTCGGCGACGGATGCGTCGGCAGGCGTCTGCACGGACAGGCTCTCGGCGCGGGCCTTGGTCACGCTCTCGAACACGCCCTTCTCGTGGGCGGCGTAGCCCTTGACCGTCTCGATCAGGTTCGGGATCAGGTCGGCACGACGCTTCAGCTGCACCGTGATGTCGCTCCAGGCCTCATCGACGCGCACGTTCAGGGTGACCAGCGCGTTGTACGTCGCCCACAGGTAGATGCCGATGATGGCGGCGATGACGACGACGATAAGAATCGGGATGAGCCATTCCATGGCAGATGCTCCTTGAAGAACGCGTGATTGTGTGGCAGGTACAGCCTGGGTGCTCCTCCATCCTAGGTGGCGGTTTCGCGCATTCATGGCGTTCCCACCAGACTCCAAGCCAGCATGGCGGCGACTCACTGCATCGCCCGGTGCCACCCCTCCGTTTGGCCTCATTTTCGGGACTATCACGGAGGCAGGAAGTGGCGAATAATGCATCTCATGATGAACAGCACGGCTGTTGCGATCCGCATTGACGATCTCCGTGTGCGGAGGGGACGAAGCCCGGTGCTGCACGGTCTGCGCCTCGATGTTCCACGGGGCCAGGTGGTCGGTCTGCTCGGGCCGAGCGGCTGCGGCAAGACCACGCTGATGCGCGCGATCGTCGGTGTGCAGGTCATCCAGTCCGGCACCGTGACCGTGCTCGGCTTGCCGGGCGGAAGCGCCGCCCTGCGGCACCGCGTCGGCTACGTCACCCAGGCCGCGAGCGTGTACGACGACCTCACGGTGCGCCAGAACATCGACTATTTCCGCCGCGTGCTCGGGGCGCCGGCGACGGACGTCGATCGGGTGCTGGATGCCACATCGCTCGGCGATCAGGCCGGGCAGCTCGTCGGCGAGCTCTCGGGCGGGCAGCGCAGCCGGGTGTCCCTGGCCGCCGCCCTGCTCGGCTCGCCGGAGCTGCTCGTGCTCGACGAACCGACGGTCGGCCTGGACCCGGTGCTGCGGGTCGAGTTGTGGGAGCTGTTCCACCGCCTCGCGGCATCCGGTGTCAGCCTGCTCGTCTCGAGCCACGTGATGGACGAGGCCACCCGGTGCGACCGGCTGTTGCTCATGCGGGACGGCGAGATCCTCTTCGACGACACCCCGGCCGGTCTGCTCGCCAGCACGGGCGCCAGCGATGCCGAGAGCGCGTTCCTCGAGGTCATCACCCGCCGGAGCGGACAGCAGAACGCAGGGGGTGCGGCATGAACCCCGGGCGCACCCTCGCCACAACGGGTCGGGTTCTCACCCAGATCCGGCACGACCCGCGCACGATCGCGCTGCTGCTGCTCGTGCCGACCCTGCTGATCGGCCTCGTCGCCTGGATCTTCTCCGACACCCCCGTGTTCGCCTCGATCGGGCCGGCGATGATCGCACTGTTCCCGTTCATCGTCATGTTCCTCGTCACGAGCATCGCGACCCTGCGGGAGCGGCGAACCGGAACCCTCGAGCGTCTGCTGGCGATGCCGCTCGGCCGCGGCGACTTCCTCCTCGGCTACACGATCGCCTTCGGGCTCCTCGCTGTCGCGCAGGCCAGCATCGCCGTCGCGTTCGCCGTCTGGGTCTGCGGCCTCGAGATCGACGGTTCGATCGGGCTGCTATTGCTCGTGGCGGTGATGGATGCCGTGCTCGGCACGACCCTCGGCCTGCTCGCGAGCGCGTTCGCCCGCACCGAGTTCCAGGTGGTGCAGTTCATGCCCGTGCTGGTGTTCCCGCAGATCCTGCTCGGTGGCATCTTCCTGCCGCGCGACCAGCTGCCAGAGGTCCTGCAGGCGATCGGTGACTGGCTGCCGCT
>JBEVGZ010000313.1:0-8656 GCA_040511515.1 Microterricola sp. | reverse complement strand
TGGCGATCCCGCTCGCGGTGTTCGGCGTCGGTGGGGTGATGGTGCGTCTCGTGTTCGGTGCCACGTTCCCCGCGCTCATCGGCGGGCTCGTCGTCTTCGGCACGATCTACCTGGTGCTGTTGTGGTTCCTCCGCGGCCGACTCGGGATCGTGGCCCTGTGGCGCGAGATTCCAGTCATGCGCCGCTACGCCGAGCAGTCGCCAGACCCCGTCGGCAAGCTGGGCGGCGCCGGCCGTGCGGATGAATCGACGAGCCCACTGGGGCGGCACCGGTAGCGCGAGGCGCCGGACGGGTCAGGAGCCGAGTCCCCGCGCCACCCGCGCGAGCCGCCGGACGAGTTCGCCGAACCCCAACGGCGCCGGCAACTCCTCCAGCGCCGCCGCGAGATTCGCAACGCCCGGCGTGGGCACCGGCGCGGCCTGGCTCTCCCGTGCGCTGGCCAGCTCGGCGTCGATCGCACTCCACAGTTGCTCCCGGGTCAGCACCCGGCGGATGATGCCGAGCTCCGCCGCTCGCTCGGTGAAGATCAGCTGGTGGTCGTCGACCACCTCGTCATCGACGGGGATGCGTGGGACCACGATCGGGATCCGTCGCAGGGCGCGCATGTCCATGACCCCACCAGCACCGCCCTGGAGCACCACTGCGTCGGCCGTGGAGCACAGGGTGAGCAGTTGGGCGTACGGCAGCACATCGTGGTTCTCCGCGCCCCCCAGCGGCTTGCCAGGGCCATGCTGCATGACGACGTGCACCTCGGGATGCGCCTGCGTCCATGGCTCCATCCACTCGGTGAGCCGGTTGAACGGCAGGTGGTACGTTCCGGCGCTGACGACGACAGACGGGCGCATCACAGCACGACGCCGATGTTCTCTGAGCCCGGGTACATCGCCGCGAGCGCATCCCACTGCACGAGGAAACTGTCGGAGAACGGGTAGACGAGTCGACCGCTCAGCGAGGCGGAGGTGATCCGGTCGACCGGTTCCAGGAACGCCGTGCGTGCACCGAAGAAGCGCGCCTGCGCGAAGAACGGCAGGGCAATGGCGGCCCCGGTGCTGAACACGAGGTCCGGGCGTTCGGCACGGAGCACCCGGCGGGCCAGCCCGAAGTTCCGCGCCAGGTTCGGCAGATTGCGCACGGTCGGGTAGTGGGCCTCGACGACCCGCTCGTCGACAAGCCTCGACCGGGCGTCCTCGGTCGGCAGGGTCACCCAGGAGCGCTCGTGTCCACCCCACCACTCCCTCAGCGCGAGGGCCTGGGTGAGGTGGCCACCCGAGGAACAGACGATGAGGATCCGCATGGCGCTAGATCCCCTTGCCGAATCGTGCGGCGGTGCGCGCGACGGCGTTCGCCGTGGTGAGCCGCATGGCGATGGCCAGGGCGAGGTAGGCCTTCGTCTGGCGCCCGGAATGGGCGATCGCCCGCCGCGCCCAGCGCGCACCCTCCCTCCGCTGGCCGCTCGCGGCGAGCGCGAATGCGATCTGCGATTCGATCCGGCCGATGGCAGGCCCGCTGCTGGCGAAGTCCGGATGCTTCTCGAGCAGGTACTGCAGGGCCTCCGCGTAAGCGGCCCACTGACCGAAGAAGTAGGACTGACCCTGCCAGGTGACCGAGACCAGCGCCTCGTTCACGACGACGACATCGGTGATGGCAGAGGTGCGCAACAGGATGTCGTAGTCCTCTCCGTAGCTGCGCGGGAGTTCCTCGTCGATCAGGCCGATGGGGCCGAGCAGCGCCGCCCGCCGGAAGACGAAGCTGCTCGAGTGCAGCCCGGCCAGCCGGTCGTGCAGGAACTCGCGGTGGCTGATCGATTCCGATGGCACCAGCCGTTCGTGGGTGCGCTCGCCGTCGTCGACGATCATCGCCGTGCCGACGAGGAGCGAGTCGGGGCGCTCGAGGAACTTCGCCATCTGGCGTTCCAGCTTCTGCGGCATCCAATAGTCGTCGTCGTCCAGGAACGCGACGTAGTCGTGTTCTGCGGCGAGGATGCCGGTGTTCCGCCCGCCGGCGAGGCCTCGGCTGCGGTCATTCACGAGGGCCTTCAGCTCCCGGTTGACCGGCACGACGACGTCGGGAAGCACCGGCTCACATGCGTCGAAAACGACGATGATCTCGACGTGTCCCGGGTAGCCCTGGTCGAGGATGCTCTGCACCGCTCGGCGCATCATGTCCGGGCGGTTATGCGTCGGAACGACAGCGCTGACGGCGGGTGCAGTCACGATTTCCTCCCAAAGTGTGAGGGCAGCCCGAGCCTACCGTCGCGGCACATGCTTCCGCTAGCATGAACAAACGCAGCAGCACAGCGCTATTTCCGAAGAGTCCTCGGGAGTGTCATGGTCACAGTTGCAATGGTCGGAATCGGCAAAATGGGCCTGTCCCATCTCGCCATGGTGCGCGCCCATCCCGATGTCGAGGTGGTCGGCGTCTGCGACTCCATCGGCTACGTGCTCGACGTGCTGTCGAAGTACACGGGGCTCACCACCTTCACCGATTTCACGACGATGCTCGACACCGTGAAGCCGGATGCCGTCATCATCGCGACCCCGTCAGCCTCCCATGTGCAGCTCATCCGCGAAGCACTCGGCCGCGGGCTGCACGTGTTCTGCGAGAAGCCGTTGACCCTCTCCGCCGAGGAGTCGGCCGAGCTCGCCGCCGTCGCGGCGGAGAAGGGACTCGTCACGCAGGTCGGCTACCACAACCGTTTCGTCGGAGCCTTCCAGGAGGTCAAGCGCCTGCTCGATGCCGGCGCGATCGGCACCGTCAGCCACGCACTGGCCGAGTCCTATGGCCCGGTGGTGCTGAAGCCGAAGGGCGGCACCTGGCGGAGCAAGCGAGTGTCCGGCGGCGGCTGCCTCTATGACTACGCCGCCCACCCCCTCGATCTGCTCAGTTGGTACTTCGGCGAGGCCGTCTCGGCAGGCGGCACGGTGATCAGCCAGGTCTTCTCGGCCGAGACCGACGACCAGGTGTACAGCACCCTCCGTTTCGCGGATGCCGTCAGCGCCCAGCTCTCCGTCGACTGGTCGGATGAGTCGCAGCGGAAGATGACGACGAAGCTCTCCATCTGGGGTTCTGCCGGGAAGATCGTCGTCGATCGCCAGGAGTGCCAGGTCTACCTGCGTGACACGGCGGAGCCGCCGCCCGGTTACCACCACGGCTGGAACTCCCGATACACCACGACCCTCACACCCCCGGTGTGGTTCTACCTCCGCGGCGAGGAGTACAGCGCCCAGATCGACCACTTCGTGCGAGCGGTGCTCGCTCGGCCCGAGGCCCGCGGGGCGACGCAGAACGACTTCGCGAGCGCGGCCGCAACGGACCGGATGATCGAGATGGTCCTCGTGTCGGCATCGGCCGAGGAGAATCCGGTACGCGCCACGACGACCGCACCCGCAACAAGCAAGCCGCGCAAGTCGCTGTTCGGCGGACGAAGCACAAAGGCCGCCGCGCGCTGAGCGCGGCACGAAAGGGGTGGGGAGATGGATCGACTGCTCTTCGGCGACAACCAGTTCTTCGGCGTGAACCACATGTCCGAAGAGAAGGCACGCGCGCAGGCCATCCAATTCCACGCGGTCGAGGCGATCATCGAGGTGCTCGACGTCGCGTATGCGGCCGGCATCCGCACCTTCATGTGCACGACACACGAGCGCATCGCCGAGGTATGTGAACACGTGCGCTCACACCCGGAGCGCTACGAGGGCTTCACCTTCTACCCGTGCATGCCGTACGCGCACAAGTACGCGAACGCCGTGACCGAGCAGGGGATGCTGGGGGCGCTGCGGCAGTTCATGCCGGATGACGGCTTCATGAACGCGGCGCTGCGCGGCGGCAAGGCGCTGGCGTCCAAGGACATCGAGGGCATCGTCACCCTCCTCGTCGATGCGGAGATGAAGATGTTCGCCGGGCTCTCGACGCCCGTGATCTTCCTGCAGAACGTGGTCGTCGACCTGCTGCTCGGGCTCGGCTTCGACGAGGCCTTCGCCATCTTCAGCGCCCACGTGCGCTCCCGCTACAACGCGGAACCCGGATTCATCACGATGAATCTGCCCATGCTGCTCGACGCCCTCGACCGGGTCGGCGAGGAGAACCCGATCGTCTGCTCCAACATCAACAAGCTCGGCTTCCGGGTGTCCGGCGGCCTCGACGCCTACGAAGTGGCGCTCACCGAGCGCCGATTCCGACCGATCGCGATGTCGGTCTACGCCTCTGGCGCCATTCCGCCCCGCGAGGCACTGGAGTGGCTGCACTCACTGCCGGCGGACCCGGCGATCGTCTTCGGCGCGTCGACGGCCGGCCACATCCGTGGCACCGTGCAGCTCGTCGAGCAGATCTGGGGCGAGCCGGTCGCGGCGCTCAGCCCCGTGACCGGCTGAGCCCGCGGGCTCTCTCGACGAGTCGCGCGACGACTTAGGCGGCGTTCTCCGTGCCGATCTTCGCCGGGCGATGACGCCTGGCGCCCGCCTTGGCCTCACTGGCATCCGCCTCGGAACGACTCCGCTGGACACGGGCCCGGATCATCGCCACGAAGCAGCCGACGAAGATGCCGACGAAGAGTGATGCGGCAAGCAGGATGGGCATCGACGGCTTGGTGGACTCGGACGGGGCGATCCCCGGGCTCACAATCGAGCCGGCATTGAAGGACGCGGAGCGCAGGATCGCCTGACGCTCCTGCAGGGCCTGGATCTGCGTCTCCAGCGTCGCCCGCGCCGGGCTGTCTGCTGGCAGAGCAGCGGCCTCGGCCGTGATCTCGGCGATCCCGGCGGTGAGTCCGGCTGATGCCTCGTCGACGACCTTGCGCGCCGTCGTCACCCGGTTCTCCTGGTAGGCGGAGGCGATGGCATTCGCAGCGGCCGCCGCCTCGTCCGCGGTGTTCGCGGTGAAGGTGAACGAGAGCACCTCCGCACCCTTCGGGACCATCACGACGAGGCCGTCTCTGAGCTCGGCCACGGTAGGCCCGTTGAGTTCCTTCGCCGCGAGGGTCAAAACCTCTGTCGACGACGCGACGACGCGTTCCGTGTCCATGTTCGCCGGCTCGCTGGCCTGCCCGGTGGTCGAGACGGAGATCGGCTCGACCGTGATCACGGCGGTCGACTCGTACCGCTCTGGCCAGAACTCGTTCGCAGCAAAGCCTGCGGCGAGCGCGACCACGATGATGACGAGCAGAAGGCGCCACTGACGTGTGATGCTGCGCGCCAGATCTTCGAGCGAGAATACCTCGGCCATCGAGCCTCCAGTTCACTTCAGTGATCCCTGAGTAACGACACTCCACCTTCCCTGCAGTAATCATGTCACCAGATGACAGAAGTGAGCACGATTCAGGGTTTTGCCAGAATATGCCGTATACCGTTGACGAGTCCTATCACCCCCCTGTTTTGGGGGCGTTTTGTTAGTAGGGCAATGTCCCCCATTCAAGTATTCGTTAGGCATTCTTTCTTCGTGCGCAAAACTACTGTTCTGTCCTCGATGGTGGTCGCCGCCCTCTCGGCGGCGATCCTCATCCCCGCCGCGCCGGCAAGCGCGGCCCCATCCACGACCAGCATTCGCGCCGCAGCGGAGCAACTGACCACCGTCGTCGGTTTCGGCGACAAGAGCTGGTCTTACTACCGTGCGACCACCGCTCCGGCCAGCACCTGGAAGACCGCGAAGGCGGCCTGGAAGACCGGCGCTGCCCCGCTCGGCTTCGGCACCAACCCGGGCACGCTCGGAACGAAACTTCCGAACGACTTCACGAAGAAGCCGCTCGCGAGCTACTTCCAGAAGACCTTCTCGCTGAGCACCGTTCCCGCTGCAGGCATGACCCTGACCACGTGGGCGGATGACGGCATCATCGTCTACGTCAACGGCAAGGAAGTCACCCGCAAGAACATGCCGACCGGCACGATCACCGACTCCAGCTACGCCACCAAGGCGCCGTCGTCCTCGACCGCCCGCGCCGCGATGTTCACCGCAACGGTCCCGGCCTCCGCGCTCAAGCAGGGCGAGAACCTTGTCTCGGTGCAGGTGCAGTCCAACTGGCGTGCAACCACCAACATCAGCTTCGATGCGAAGCTGACGATGGCCACGTCGACGGTTGCCCCGCCGACGGAGACCACGCCGCCCGTTGTCCCGCCGACCACGACGCCTCCCGTCGCTCCCGACGCCGGCACCGGCGCCGTCGACGGCTGGGGTGCTCCGACCTGGCGCGACGAGTTCACCTTCGTCAGCCCGACCACGGGCAAGCCGGCCGTCGACCCGACCAAGTGGAACGTGCGTGACCGCACCGACCTCGGCCTGCTGCCCGACGCCGCGGTGCCCAGCCGCGACCAGGTGACCGTCGACTCCAGCGGCATCCTGCACCTCAAGGCCGACTGGCTCGACACCCCGGTCATCCGCCCCGATGGCCAGGCCGGCCCCAAGGAACTCTGGCACAAGACCGGATACATGGACCAGCGCGCCCAGAAGGCTGGCAACATGTCCTACGAGCAGCGCTATGGTCGCTGGGAGATCCGCGCGAAGGTTCCGACCGGACCGCAGACCTACGGATCCCTCGCCGCCTTCTGGCTGCGCAACTCGAACTCCGGTGAGATCGACATCATGGAGTCGTGGGGCTTCAACCAGACGGCCGGCGTCGGTGGTCAGCGGATCGGTAGCGCAACGACCACGATCCACACCCAGACCTCTGCCGGTGGCAACGAGAAGTACTACTGGACGCACGCCGACTTCGGCGGCTCCAACACGGTGTACGACGGCTTCCACACCTTCGCCTTCGAGCTGACCCCGACCTACGCGAAGATCATCTCCGACGGCAGGACCCTTGCGACGGCGACCCCGGCGACGCACCCGAACCTGTGGAACGAGAAGTACTTCGGCAGCCCGCTGCACGTTCGCATGAACCTGCACGTCGGACCGTCGGCCCAGTACTGGGGAATCCCGGACCCGGCCCACAAGGAGTGGACGCAGAACCTGGACTACCAGGTCGACTACGTGCGCATGTGGAACTACGACGCCAAGTAGGCATCATCGGGGGTGACTGACCCGGAACACGAGGGGCCCTGCATTCAGCAGGGCCCCTCTTTCGTGTCTCGGCGCCCGTGCCGTCGGAGCAGGATCAGAGGCGCAGCCAGTCGGATGGGACGAGGTCGCTCGCATCGCTGTGACCGTCGGCGAACCAGACCTGCGGCGCGATCACGGGGTGCTCGGCGGTGCTGGGCCGACCGAGCCAACCGGCCCACCAGCTGAAACTGCTGTTCGCGATCACCCGCGAGGCGCACGCCGCCATCAGCGCGATCTCCCCACCGTCGTCGATGGCCGCGTCTGCTGGACAGATCAGGTCACCGGCTCCGGCCAGGTTCTGCCTGATCCAGTCCGGATCGTCGCCGAACCAGACCCTGGTGCGGGGCCCGGTGGCCTCGAGGTGCGCGAGCGCGCGGTCGTAGTAGTCGCCGCCGAGCACCCCGTGGCGCACCGCGGCATCCGGGTCAGAGACGTAGTCACCACGTCGCACGTGGATGGCGACGCTGCGCTCGTCGTTCTCCAGTCGGCGCGCCAGCTCGAGACCGCTCGGGCTCAGCATCGACCGGAGCAGCCCGGTGACCTCGGAGCGGACCGCTTCGGCGGAACCGTCGAAGTAGTGCGGAGACTGGAAGTAGCCGAGCAGGTAGCTTCTGCCGCCGAGGCGTTCGCCGACGGAGCGGTCGAAGCCGGACACCCGCTGCTTCACGAGGCGCAGCGAGGAGGAGTCGTTGATCAGGCCCGCCTTGTGTGCCAGCACAAGCGCCATCCCACTCGGCCGGCTGAGGCGCTGCTCGCGCGGGATCAGGGGGCCCACCGCCAACGGCCGGTCACCCCGGCAGCGCACGTGGTCGATGAGCACGTCCCTGCCCGCGTCGCTGAGTGCCTTGGCGAATGCCCACTCGAAAAGCTGGTTGCCGAGCCCGCCCTGCAGGCTGAGCAGTATCTGATCGCGCCTCACCAGCCAGGGCATCACGAATCCTTCGCTCCTCGAGTTCCGCTCAGCATAGAGTGTTGCCGCGCTCGAACCCAAGGGTTCCCTACTGTTCGGCGGGCGCCGCCTAGAGCTCCGAGCCGCTCACATCGAAGGTGTTGCAGTACTCGGCACCGTTCTCGAATCCGACCAGGAACCAGCGCTGGCGCTGCTCGCTCGAGCCGTGAGTCCACCCCTCCGGGTTGACCTGGCCGGTCACCGCCTGCTGGATGCGGTCGTCCCCGACAGCGGCCGCGGCGCTCAGCGCGTCGGTGATCTGCTCTCGTGTGACCGGCTTGAGGAATGCGACGCCGGCTGAGTCTTCGACATCGGATGCCGCGGCGGTCCACGCGCCGGCGAAGCAGTCGGCCTGCAGCTCGACACGCACGCCGTTGGAGGCCGGCCCGGTCTGGCCGTCCTGCGCCTGCTCCAGGATCCCGGCGATGTTCTGGATGTGGTGGCCCCACTCGTGCGCGACAACGTACATCTCGGCGAGCGGCCCCCCGCTGGACCCGAATCGGCCGCGGAGCTCGTCGTAGAAGCTCGTGTCCAGGTAGATCGTCTGCTCCGGCGGGCAGTAGAACGGCCCGGTCGCGCTCGATGCAGCACCGCAGCCGGTCTGCGTCGACGCGGTGAAGAGCTGCATGTCGTTCGGCGAGACGTACGTGCCGCCGAGCAGTGGATACTGCTCGCTCCAAT
>JBEVGZ010000312.1:0-3077 GCA_040511515.1 Microterricola sp. | reverse complement strand
GCCCCTTCGCTATGTCGAACCGGTCAGACCGCCGCGAGTTCTTCGGCCACGAGGAACGCGAGCTCGAGCGACTGCATGTGGTTAAGGCGCGGGTCGCACAGTGACTCGTACTTCGTTGCGAGGGTCGCTTCGTCGATGTGCTCGGAGCCGCCGAGGCACTCCGTGACGTCGTCGCCGGTGAGCTCGATGTGGATTCCGCCGGGGTGGGTTCCGACGGCGCGGTGCGACTCGAAGAAGCCCTTGACCTCGTCGACGACGTCGTCGAAGCGACGCGTCTTGTAGCCGTTCGGCGTCGTCAGCCCGTTGCCGTGCATCGGGTCGCTCACCCAGAGCGGCGTCGCGTCGAAGCTCTTGATCGCGTCGAGCAGCGGCGGCAGCGCGTCGCTGGCCTTGATGGCCTCGAGCAGCGGCGGCAGTGCGTCGCGGATCTTGCCGGCAACCATACGCGTGATGAAGGTCAGGCGACCCGGCTCACGGTTCGGGTCGAGCTTGTCCACCAGGCGCAGCATGTCGTCGGTGCTCGTCGTCGGGCCGAGCTTGACACCGATCGGGTTGCGCACCCGGCTGAGGAAGTCGACGTGCGCACCGTCGAGTTCACGCGTGCGCTCACCGATCCAGAGGAAGTGCGATGAGGTGTTGTACGGGGTTCCCGTTCGCGAGTCGATGCGCGTCATGGGGCGCTCGTAATCCATCAGCAG
This sequence comes from Microterricola sp., assembly GCA_040511515.1. Lineage (GTDB taxonomy): Bacteria > Actinomycetota > Actinomycetes > Actinomycetales > Microbacteriaceae > Microterricola. The sequence continues at coordinate 2,379 of JBEVGZ010000312.1, read as the reverse complement.
GCCCTCGTGGCCGGTGTAGAACTCGGTGCGCTTGAGCTCGTCGAAGTCCGCTCCGCACGCGGCCATGAAACCGATGGCGCGGTCGATCTCCTTGGCCAGCTTCTCGTAGCGCTGATTCGCCGGGTTGGCGGCGAAGCCCTGGTTCCAGCTGTGCACCTGACGGAGGTCGGCGAAACCACCCTGCGTGAATGCACGGATCAGGTTGAGCGTCGACGCGGCCGTGTGGTAACCCTGCACGAGTCGCTTGGGGTCTGCCGCACGGGATTCCGGGGTGAAGTCGTAGCCGTTGACGATGTCGCCGCGGTATGCGGGCAGCGTGACGTCGCCGCGGGTCTCGTTGTCGCTCGAACGCGGCTTGGCGAACTGGCCGGCCATGCGGCCCATCTTCACGACGGGCATCGAGGCACCGTAGGTGAGCACGACGGCCATCTGCAGCACCGTCTTCACGCGGTCACGGATCTGATCGGCCGTTGCGCCAGCGAAGGTCTCGGCACAGTCGCCGCCCTGCAGCAGGAATGCCTGACCGTTCGCCGCGGCCGCGAGGCGCGAACGCAACTGGTCGACCTCTCCGGCGAAGACGAGAGGGGGCAGTGCTGCCAGTTCGGCGGATGCCGCGGCGGTCGCCTCGGGGTCCTGCCACTCCGGCTGCTGCTTGATGGGAAGGGTGCGCCAATAGTCCAGACCGGCAATCACAGATGCATCTGCCAAAACGACCGGTTCGGTGGGTTGTACCACGGGACTATTCCTGTTTTCTCGAGGCGGCGTCTGATGACACCGGAATGAACGGCTGCCGGGAACGGCAGCCGAATGCAAATCAGCCTAGCGCGAAAGCGTGGCCCGCTGCTCCTTGACGGAGCTGGCGTAGACGTCGTCGTAGACCTGGCCGCTGAGGGCGCGCAACTCGTACATGAGCTCGTCCGTCACGGAGCGCAACACGAAGCGGTCGCCCTCCATTCCCTCGAAGCGGCTGAAGTCGAGGGGCTCACCGATGATGATGCCGATACGGCGGATCTTGGGCAGTCGCTTGCCGATCGGCATGACCTTCTCGGTGTCGATCATTGCGACGGGAACGATCGGGACGCCGGCCTCGAGCACCATGCGGGCGACGCCGGTGCGGCCGCGATACATCTTCGCGTCTGGGCTGCGTGTGCCCTCCGGATAGATGCCGAGCAGCTCACCTCGGCCGAGCACGGCCAGACCGGTGTTGAGCGACGCTTCGGAGGCCTTGCCGCCCGAGCGGTCGATGGGCAGCTGTCCGGTGGCCGTGAAGAAGAACTTGGTCGCCCAGCCCTTCAACCCCTTGCCGGTGAAGTACTCGCTCTTGGCGAGGAACGCCATCCGGCGTTCGACGACGAGCGGCAGGAAGATCGAGTCGATGAAGGAGAGGTGGTTGGAGGCGAGAATCGCCCCACCGTTCTTCGGCACATTCTCAAGCCCGATGACCCACGGCCGGAAGATCGCGAGCAGGATCGGGCCGACGACGATGTGCTTCATGATCCAGTAGAACATCGCACCAGCCTCCTTCTTCTCCGGCCCTGATTCGTCTGTTGCTCTGTTACTGAGCTGCACTCAGCCTAGCGAGGTCTGCCGCCCCGACCACTCCGGCGTCGTTGACGAGCTCGGCGACCAGGAACTCGGGCTCCGGGTGGTATCCGCGGGCCGGGAGGTGGTCGAAGTAGGCGGAACGGATGGGGTCGAGCAGCAGCTCGCCGGCGCTGGAGACGCCGCCGCCGAACACGAAGACCTGTGGGTCGAGCACGGCGGAGAGGCTCGCGCAGGCCTGGCCGAGCCAGTGCCCGAGCTGGCGGAGCGCCGCGAGAGCGCCACCGTCGCCGTCGGCGATGAGCGCGGCGACGTCCTCGCCGCGGAGCTCACCGCGGGCGGCACGCACATCGGCCAGCGTCTGACCGATGCCTCCGGCATCCGCATACTCGTTGGCCATGCGGAGCAAGGCGCGACCCGAGCCGTACTGCTCGATGCAGCCGCGGGCGCCGCAGCCGCACGGCAGACCCTCCGGAACGATGCGCATGTGGCCGAGCTCTGCGCCCGCGCCGAAGCCGCCGCGGAAGAGCTTGTCGGCGCTGACGATGGCCCCGCCGACGCCGGTGCCGATGGTGAGCGTGACCATGTCGCTGTACAGGCGCCCGGCGCCGTAGCGGAACTCGGCCCAGCCTGCGGCGTTGGCGTCGTTCTCGATGACCACGGAGAGGTCGAGGCGCGCCTCGAGCTTGGCTCGGAACGGTTCATTGCGCCAGTTGATGTTCGGCGCGTAGTACACGGTCGACTGTGCGGCGTCGATGAATCCGGCTGCGGCGATGCCGGCAGCGGCCACCTGCTCCCCCGCTGAGAGGCTCTGCACCATCTGCACGACGGCGTCTT
>JBEVGZ010000311.1:0-4798 GCA_040511515.1 Microterricola sp. | reverse complement strand
AGGATCGCCTCCTCCTCGCTGTCGACGACGCTGATCGCCACGACGGGGCCGAAGGTCTCCCCGGCGAAGCAGTCCATCTCGCTCGTGACGCCGCTGAGCACGGTTGGTTCGAAGAACAGCGGGCCGAGGTCGGGGCGGGCGTTGCCGCCCGCGACGACCGTCGCACCCTTGGCGACGGCGTCAGCCACGTGCTGCTGCACGCGGGCGAGCTGTGCCGGCGTCGTCAGCGAGCCGACATCGCTGCCGAAGTCGAAGTTCGCACCCTGCACGAGGTTGCCGACCCGTGCCGCGAACGCCGCGATGAACGGCTCCGCGATGCCGCGCTCGACGTAGATCCGCTCGATGGAGACACAGAGCTGGCCCATCGACGAGAAGCAGGCGTATGCGGCATCCGCTGCCGCCTTCTCGGGGTCGACATCGTCGAGCACGATGAGCGGGTTCTTGCCGCCGAGCTCGAGGGAGGCCCCGACGAGGCGGCGACCGGCCTTCTCGGCGACGCCGCGGCCGGTCGCCGTCGAGCCGGTGAAGCAGATGTAGTCGGCCTCATCGGTGACGGCCCCGCCGATCTCGGCGCCGTCGCCGGCGACGACGGCCCAGAGGGCGCGCGGGACGCCGGCGTCGATGAACGCCTGGCGGACGGCGAGGATGCTCAGCGCACCCTGGTCGTCGGCCTTCTGCACGACGCCGCAACCGGCGGCGAGGGCGGGAACGACGTCCATGGCGGCGAGGCTGAGCGGGTAGTTCCAGGGCGTGATCACACCGGCGACGCCCTTGGGCTTGTAGCGAACGCGGGTGGAGACGACGGTCGGGATGCCGCCACGGCGGCGCTCGCCGCGGAGTACCGGCCGTGCGGCCAAGGCGTTGTAGCGGGTGACGCTCAGCACCTGGAAGAACTCCTCGAAGGCCTGGCCGCGCGTCTTGCCCGTCTCTGACTGCAGCACGTCCAGCAGCGCCTCGCGGCGTTCGAGCACATTGTCGTGCGCCTGCAGCAGCACGGCACGGCGGTGTGCGAAGCCGGCGCGGGCCCACGCGAGCTGCGCCATCCTGGCGCGCGCGAACGCATCGGAGACGTCGGATACGCTGCTGTGCGGCAGCTCATGGAGTACCTCGCCGGTGAACGGCGCGGTGACGGCACGCGTCGTTCCGGAGGTGGCGACGAGGTCGCGATCGAGTTCGGCGATGAAGCTCGGGTGCAGCGGAGAGGCAGACATGAGCGCCAGTCTAGGTCAGTTGACCCAGTTCTGTCCCCGGAACGATCCGCGGCTCTGTACACTGCCGGAATGACCGCAACGGAGCGCGCACTTTCCCGCAGAACAGTCGTCGGCTATGCCCTGGGTTCGCTCGGCACCGGCGGCTTCGCGACGCTGCCGGGCCTCGTGCTCGTGTTCTACATGACCGACACCCTCGGCATCGGCGCGCTGCTGGCCGGCGTGCTCGTGACGGTGGCCAAGATCTGGGACGTCATCATCGACCCCGTCATCGGTGCGCGAAGTGACAGCGCGCTGCGCCGGAGCGGCTCCCGGCGCGGTTTCATGCGCGCCGGTGCCGTGCTGCTGCCCCTGTTCTTCGTGCTGACCTTCGCCGTTCCGGCCGGACTGCCGGTCGCGACATCCGGCGTCTGGGTGTTGCTGGCCTTCGTGCTCACCGCCACGGCCTTCAGCCTGTTCCAGGTGCCATATATCGCGCTGCCGGCCGAGATCGCCGACGGCTACGACCAGCGCACCCGGCTGCTCACCTGGCGGGTCGTCGTGCTCACCTTCTCGATCCTGCTGTTCGGTGCCGGAGGGCCGATGCTGCGCAAGCTCGGCGGCGACAACGAGTACCTCGGCTACCTGCTGATGGCGATCGTCGCCGGCGTCGTGATCGGCATCGGGATGCTGTTGGCCTCCCGCGTCGCGCCGCGCGGCGTCGTCGTCGCGGCCCCGGCCGAGCCGTCTGGCGGCATCCGTCGGCATTACGCGGCCGGCATCGCCGTGCTGCGCCGCTCGCAGCCGTTCCGGGCGCTCCTGGGCACGTTCATGCTGCAGGGGCTCGCGACGGGCGTGATGCTGGCCGGGGCGAACTACGTCGCCGTCTGGGTGCTGCACTCGGAGGACGCCCTCACTCTGCTCTTCGTCGCCCTGATCGCACCGGCGCTGTTCTGCGCGCCGCTCTGGGGCGTCATCGCCCGCCGGATCGGCAAGGAGCGCGGTTTCGTCTTCGCCAGCATCCTCTTCGGGGTCGCGGCGCTGGCGCTGACGGCGATGCTGTGGGCGCCCGGCAGCTGGGTCTACCTCCCGGTCGCCATCGCCGGGGCCGGCTACGCGGGCATGCAGTCGCTTCCGATGGCGATGCTGCCCGATGTGATCTCGCACGATGCGGCAACGCACGGCGACGGTCAGGCCGGAACGTTCAGCGGCGTCTGGACGGCCGGGGAGACGATCGGCATGGCGCTCGGCGCGACCGCGCTCACGCTGATGCTCGCGCTGACGGGCTACACCGAGAGCGTCGGCACGGCGAGCGTCGAGCAGGGCGAGGCGGCCGTTGCCGGCATCGTGCTGAGCTTCAGCGTGCTGCCGGCCGCCCTCATCGCGCTCAGCCTGTTGACGCTGCGGCGCTATGCGCTGCGACGGGGCGACATCGACCGGAGCGACATCGAAGCGGAGGCACTGGCATGAGCATGCAGTTCGAACAGGAGACAGCGGCGGTGCTTGAGCGCCTCGACGTGCTGCGCGCAGCGGATGCGCCGACGCACGGCGGCCGCGTGCTCTCCTACGTCTACGATTCCGGCATCGCCGAGATCGACGCGCTCGCCGCCGCCGCGGTGCGCGCCGTGCAACCGGTGAACGCCCTGGACCCGACGACCTTCAGCTCGGTCGCGGTGATGGAGCGCGAGATCATCGGCTTCGCCCGTGCGGTGTTCCACGGAGACGACTCCGTCGTCGGCACCGTCACGAGCGGCGGAACCGAGAGCTGCCTGCTCGCCGTCAAGACGGCCAGGGAGATCTGGCGTGCGGATGCCGCGGCCAACGGCGTCGACCACCGGGCGACCGTTCCGCGCATCATCGCCGCCAGCTCCGTGCACGCCGCCTTCCACAAGGCGGCCGAGTATTTCGGGTTGCGGCTCGAGCTCGTGCCGGTGGATCCGGCATCCGGCCTGCCTGCCGTCGCGGACTTCGCCGCGCTGTTCGCGGACGCCGACGACATCGCGCTCGTCGTGCTCAGCGCGCCGAGCTACCCCCACGGCGTGATCGACCCGATCGCCGAGGTGTCGGCGCTCGCGGCGGCCGCCGGGATCAGCTGTCACGTCGATGCCTGCTTCGGCGGCTTCGTGCTGCCGTGGTGGCCGGGCCTCGACGCGGCCGGCTGGGATCTGCAGCTGCCCGGCGTGACGAGCCTCTCCGCCGATCTGCACAAGTACGGCTACACGCCCAAGGGGGCATCGGTGCTGCTGCAGCGCGGCCGCGATCGGCAGCGCAAGCAGTACTTCGCGACCACTGGCTGGCCGGGGTACCCGGTCGTCAACTCGACGCTGCTCGGCTCGAAGTCGGCCGCGGCGCTCGCGGCGGCGTGGGCGATCACGCAGACGCTCGGGCAGAGCGGTTTCGCCGAGCTGACGGCGAGCTGTGCCAGGGCGACGGAGACGCTGCTCGCTGTGATCCGGGGCATCGACGGCCTGCGCGTCGTCGGAGAGCCGACGGGTCCGGCGATCGCCGTCACCGCCGACGAGACCGTGCCGGCCGAGCGCCGCGTCGACCCGCACCACTGGGCCGACCAGGCGCGCACGCACGGCTGGCAGCTGCAGCTGCAGCCGGGCTTCGACCAGGCCGGCACCACCCGGCCAGGCGGCGCATGGCTGCCGGCGACGGCGCACCTCACCGTGACGCCCGTGACCGAGTCGCGACTGCCGGAACTCTCGGCCGCCCTCGTCGTCGCCGCCGATGAGGTGCGCGGCGTCCCACACGTCGACGTCGCGCCGCTGCTGGGATCGCTCGGTGCTGCGCTCGGTGGGTCGCTGCCGGCGACCCTCGACGCGGCCACGGCCTACGCCCTGCTCCGCGGCATCGGGCTGGCGCCCGGCTCCGCGGATGCCGGTGCTGCAGGATCCACGGATGCCGGCGCTCAGGCGACCGCGGCCGACGGCGCGCTCCCTGAGCGGCTCGCGCCGTTCCTCGCGCTCGTGGAGGCATTGCCGCCCGCCGTGGCCGAGCCGCTGCTCACCGAGTTGATCGCCCGCCTCGTCGAGCCGTGAGCAGAGTGTCACGCGGTGTCAGGGCTTCGGGGGCGGCCTCGTTCCTCGGCTGCTCCCTCAAGCCAGCGTGAGAATGCACGCAGAACAACCCGATGCCAAACAAGAAGAGGGCGATGCGCACATGCGCGTCGCCCTCTTCACGGGGCAGCGGACTACTCGGCTGCGCCCTCGACGAAGCTTGAGTCGTTCACGCTCTCGACGGTCCATTCGCCGTCGGCGTAGCTGAGCTTGCTCACCGTGCCGTTGCCGATACCCTCCGTCACCTCGCTGAGGTCGGCTCCGAGAGCCTCAAGCACGAAGTAGATCGTCAGGCCACTGGAGACGACGAGAACGTCGCCGCCACCGGGCGCATGCTCAGTGGCCACGTCCTTCAGGCCTGCGATGGCCCGCTCGGCGACCGTCGCCGGGTCCTCGGCGACGACGCCAGAGTCCGCGCTGAGCTCCGGCAGGGCGGAGAGGATCGTCGACATGTCGAACTCGGGGTCTTCCCACATCGCGTCCAGGCTCTCGTAGCCGTTCGCCTCTGCGAGAGCAGCCCACATCTCCTCCCCGGAGCCACCCTCGAAC
>JBEVGZ010000310.1:0-8630 GCA_040511515.1 Microterricola sp. | reverse complement strand
GGTCTAGTTCGAAGACGCCCGGGTCGATCACGATTTTTGACCTGCGGGCAAGATCTAGGTCGATGTCGGCGGTTAGCAGGTGATCGCCCCGCTCGCACAACAGCCGAGTGGATCCGTTCGGCTCGTAGATGCCGCTTAGCCCGACGAAGTCGACTCCACGCTCAGAATCACCGCGGTCAGCGACGAGCACATACATCGCGTTCTCCATGGCGCGGGCCGGCGGCAGTATTCTCGCGACCGGCTCCGCCTGCAACGCCCAGTTCGTGAGGTGCACCATGATTTGCGCGCCGTCGAGGCCGAGGCTGCGCGCCCATTCCGGGTAGCGCAGGTCGTAGCAGATGTTCATACCGATGCGCCCCGCCCGGGTGTCGACGACGACCGGCGCATGGTCGCCCACGTCGACGAAGCGGTCGGCACCAAGGTACGGCAGGTGAGCCTTCTGGTAGAGAGTCACCTCGTCTCCGTCGATCGTGGCCGCGGTGTTGTAACGTTTGTTCGTCGTCGGATCGGTCTGAAGGAAGCCGACGACCGTGACGATGCCGAGTTCGCGGGAAATCGCGCGGAGGCGCTGAATCTCTGGGCCGTCGGCGAGGATCGCTGCAGCTTTGACCTCTTCTGCGCTATCGAACAGGTATCCAGTGAGCCCGCATTCCGGAAATACAACGAGGGCGACTCCGTCGGCGGCAAGGGATCTGATCACCGCTTCGTACGAGTCGAGGTTCGCCTGCACGTTGCCAATAACGGTGGATACCTGGGCGACCGTGACCCGAACGATGGTTGGCATCTTCGAATATCCCCTAAACTCCCGAGCCGCCCTCGTGGACGCGCACCTGAGGCTCTATCCCCTCAGCGCCGACCACTTCGCGCCAAGCCTCGACCCCTCCCTGGAACGCCACGATGCCGGCCTCGGGCAGTGCGATCTCGATCGCCTCGAGGATCTCCTGAGCGGAGACGCCGAGGTCGAGAGCGACTCTGATATGGCTCTGGATGTGCCCCTTCGAGGCGCGCATTACTGTGAGGCTCACGATGAAAATGAGCTCTTTGGTCTTGCGGTCCAGTAGCCGCTGGTCTAAGTAGGCGGCGGAGACGACGTGGTTCGCCGCCTGCAGCACGGGAAAGTCGTTCTTCGCCATGATCTTGTGATAGTCGAGAACGTAACCGCGCTTCTGCGCAATGTCGTCGATGTACTCTTGTGCGTCGTGCAGAGACATAAATGCTCCTTCTGGTCGGTCGGTGTGCGGGCGCGCTGCGGATGGCCGCGGCGTCACTGATCCGCCCGGTTGATAACCTGCACGTATCGAGCAAGCTCCGTGTGGTCGAGCGGGCCGCCCGTGACACTAGTGTCACCGAGTAGCCGCAGCGCATCTTCCGCGCTCTGTTTCGCCGCCATGAGGTTTGGTACCACCAAGCCGTACTTCTGCATCAGAGAGGTGGCGATGGTGATGTCCTTTACCATCAAAGAGAAGTAAAATCCGCTGTCGTACTTCTCGCTCAGAATGTGCTTGGGGAACTTCAGCTCGCTTGCCTGGCTTCTCGCTGTCGAGCTGTTGATGACCTCGAGCATTTTTGCCGATTCGATGCCGAAGCGGTTCGCCGTCAGCAGGGCTTCCGCCGCCGAGACGAGGTTGCTCGCCGAGAGCACATTGTTAATGGCCTTCGCGGCGTGCCCGGAGCCCGGTCCGCCGACGTGAATGATCGCCCCGCCCATGCGCTCGAGTACCGGCCGGGCGTGCTCGAAGTCCGCGTCATCGGCGCCGACCATTACCGAGAGCTCACCGGTTTCTGCGCGGATCACACCACCGGAGACCGGGGCGTCGATGTATCGGATGCCGCGGGCCGCCGCGAGTGCGTGCAAGCGCTGCGTGCTCTCCGGTTCCGACGAACTCATGTCGATTACGGCGGTCCCCGAGGGCAGCGCCGCGAACAGCCCCTGCTCTCCAGAACCATCGGCACCGAGGAGCACGAGCTCCACGATGCGGCTGTTAGGCAGCATCAGCACGGCACAGGTGATGCCGTTCGGGAGAGCGCTTAGCTCGGCTACTGGCTCTGCGGCGAGAGCCGCGGCCACGCGCGCGGTTACCTCGGAGTCCGCGTCGTGCACTAGTACTCGGTACGACTCCGCCACCCGGCCCGCCATCGGCGAGCCCATGTTGCCTAGCCCGACGAAGAGAATCGACCCTCCGTCGAACAGACGGTCGGCGGCGTTCATCGGCGACCACCCTTCGTGCGGAGGAACTCCCAGCCGCCGTTGACCACGATGGCTGCGATCAGCACAACGCCGAACGCGATCTGTAGCACGTAGCTAGGCGCGCCGGTCGCGGTCAGATAGTTCTGGATCAGGAAGATGAGCAGACCGCCGATTGCCGCGCCGACCACTCCCCCGCGCCCGCCGAGCAGGCTCACCCCGCCGAGCACTGCGGCGGCGATCGCCTTAAGTGTGTAGGCCTCGCCCACCGTCGCATCGGCTCCACCGAGCACGATCACAAGGAGCATGCCCGCGATACCAGTGCCGAATCCGGCGACGATGTAGGCAACGAAACGAACACCAGTCACGTTGATGCCCGCCGTGTAGGCCGCGCGGTCGTTCGACCCAACGGCCTTGAGGTTGCGGCCATAGGCGGTTCTGACGAGCAGACCCCAGAGCAAGGCGAGTACCACTATCACCAGGAGCATGTTAGGGATTCCGAGGCTCGTGCTGTAGAACCACCCGAAGATCGAGGTGTTCACTCCGACGGGCGAACGAAGCAACTGCAGGGCGAGTCCGCCGTAGATGAGATAGGTTGCGAGCGTCGCGATGATCGGCGGCACCCTCAGGAACGCCACCAGCATGCCGTTCAGCACACCGTTGATGAGCCCGAAGCCAATCGCGATGAGCAGGAGCACCGGAAGCGCAGTGATCCCGAGCGGCATCATGAGCCCGCCGATGATAGCGGCGATGAGGCCGGCAGCCGGGCCGACCGAGAGGTCGAGCCCGCCACCGCCGCTCATGAGCACCGGGACCTGTGCCATCGCAAGCACGATCAGCGGCGAGGCGTAGAGCAGCACCAGTTGCCAGCTGCCCGCGATGAAGAACCCGGGGTCCTGAATCACCGTGATGATGATAAGGACGAGCATCGCCACCGCTGCCGGCGCCCAGTACGGTACCGTCTGGAAAATACTGTCCCGCTGCACCCGCGGCTTCTTGCTCGCTGTTTCCACTGAAGTTGCGCTCATGCGAAATCCCCCTCGGGCTGGTCGGCTGCCATCTCCAACACCCCGAACATCGCGGAGAGGATCTCCTGCTGTGTCCGGGCTTCTCCCTCAAGCACGCGGGCGACCGACGATTGACGGCACACGGCGATTCGGTCGCTGATGAGCAGCAGCTCCTCGATCTCGGTCGACAGCATGACGACGGACACGCCCTCCGCGGCAAGGTCGGTAATCAGTCGATAGAACTGGCGCTTGGTGCCCACATCGACGCCGCGGAGCGGGTCGTTGAGGACTATTACCGACGGTTTGGCGTTCAGCCAGCGGCCGATCAGCACCTTCTGCGCGTTGCCGCCTGAAAGCTGCGAAACGGGCACCGCCGTGTCACGCGGCCTGACGCTCAGCTTGTCCATGTACACCCACGTCGCCGCCTCGAGCTTCTTCTTGCGGAAAAATCCGAGCATCGAAATCGACTCGATGGTCGAGATGATGAAGTTCTGAGCGACGCTCAGCGGCGCGAACAGTCCCTCCTCCTGCCTCTTAGCTGGAACATAAGCGATGCCGTGCTTGAAGGCGTGGCGCTGGCTTCGGATCGAGCGATCTTCGCCTCCTGGCGCCGCGACGAGTGCGACCTGGCCCGAGGCGGGCAGACGCACACCGGCAATTGTCTCGGCGAGGCTCGAGCCGCCCTGGCCTTCGAGCCCGGCGATACCCAGGATCTCACCCGACCGGACGTCGAGGTCGAAGGCGGCCGCACCTGGTACCAGGACGACGTCGCGAAGCGAGACCTTGGTCTCCGGCACGACCCCTTCGGTCTGCTGAGCGTGCTGGTGCACGTAGTTGGAAGAATGCAGGTCTCCGCTCATCATACTGATGAGCCGTTCGGGAGTCGCCTCAGCCTTGTCGACAACGCCGATCAGGCGCCCCGAACGCTGCACCGTCGCGCGGTCGATGAGAATCTCAAGCTCGTCCATGCGATGCGAGACGAACAGCACGCTGCGTCCCTCGTGCTTGTACTCCTTGATGATGTCGAAGAGGCGATCGCGAGTCTGGATGTCGAGCGCAGACGTCGCCTCGTCGAGGATCAGCAGCTTCCAGGGGCGCGCCAGCGAACGGATGAGTGTGAGTACCTGGCGGTCGGCCACTGACATCGTGTGGAGTGGGCGGCGGAACAGCGAGGCGTCATAGCCAAGCCGCTCCGCGAACTCGATGGCCTTCTCGCGTTCGACGCTGTCCTTCTTCGCGCGTTTGAATAGTCCGTCGACGCCAAGAAAGACGTTCTCGACGGCCGTGTTGCCGTCGGAGATGAGAGTCTCCTGGAACACGGTGTTGATGCCATGGCGCTGTGCATCCGACGGGTTCGCGAACACCAATTCCTCGCCGGAGACCATCAGAGAGCCAGAGGTCGGCTTGATAATGCCACTGAGCAGCTTCACGATGGTGCTCTTGCCCGAGCCGTTCTCGCCGACGAGGCCGTGCACCTCGCCGGGCAGAATTTCGATGCTGCACTGTTGAATAGCAAGCGTGTTGCCGTAGCGATGCGCCTCTACCAGGAGTGAGACCAGGTAGTCGTCTCGTTTCGTCTCGCTCATTCTCATTTCGTCTTTCATTTCGATTCGGCCCTCACAGTCTGTTCGCGATGCGCCGGTCGCGGCCGTAGATCGCGATGAGGACGAGGATCACGAGACCGAGGAACACCTGCTGCAGGTTCGAACTGACGCCGAAGCCGATGAGCAGCATGGTGAACTGCGTCGTGAGTAGCACACCCACGACCGTGCGACCATAGCCACCACGACCACCGAGCAGGGAGGTACCGCCTACGACCACCGCGGTGAGCGTCTGGAACATGTAGGGAACACCGATGTCGGCGGAAGCGGTGCCGCTGAAGCCCGCGAGCAGGACTCCGGTCGTCGCGGCGAAGGCGGCGCTCAGGGTGTAAACGACCGAGCGCACGAGCCACGGCTTGACGAGCGCGTAGCTCGCCGCGGTCGGGTTCGCTCCAAGCGCGTACATCTGCAGGCCGAACGCCGTGCGGTTCTGCAACAGGATTGCGAGGAAAGCGACGACGACCCAGAGCAGGATTACGGCTGGCACCGGAATGGGACCGGTGGAGGCCACCGGGGAGACGGCGTCGGTGATGAACTGAGGAATCACACCGCCGGTTCGGCCGCCGGCCGCCCATAGCACCGAACCCGTGATGATTGAGCCAGTGCCAAGCGTGATGATCAGCGGATGGATGGGGAGCACACTGGAAAGGATCCCGTGTACGAGTCCGATAACGATCGAAAGCACCAACAGGAGCAGAAGGATTGCGCCGAAGCCGACGCCGTTGGCGGTGAGCTTGGCGACGGCCACGCAGGCGAGCCCGATGACGGCGGGGATCGAGAGATCAATACCCCCGGTGACGATGGCCCAGGTCTGGCCAACCGAGGCGATGCCGAGGATCGCGGCGAGGATCAGCAACGAGGTGATGCCGGTCACGGTCATCACCGAGGGGATCTGCACAGCAATCACGACCATCATTACCACGGGCGCTAAAAAGACGAGGTTCGGTGCGATTTTTGATCTGGAGATCTTCTTCGTATCTACGCTGAGTTCAGTTGTTGTTGGCGCTTCCAGCGACATCTCTGTCCAATCCTGAAATGTAGTCGGGGTCCTTCGGCGCGCGAAGGGCCCCGACTACATCGAACGGTTACGGTGTTCCGCTTACTCGACGGGCAGAGTAGTCAGAACCGGGGAGAGCGTCGGAGCATCTTCGCCGCCCTCAAAGAGGTCGTCGTAGTAGCTGTCCGGCACCGACTCGCCGCCGAGAGGCTGCGTGGAGCAGACACTATTGAGCGTCATCGCGGGGTCGTGGAACTCCTCGAAGTTGCTCTTATCAATGACCTGCGGCGGGTAGAGCAGTGTATTCACGATCGGCTTCTGACCCGAGAGCATGCGCATACCAACCTTCACGGCCTCCACGACGCCCTGGCCCGCACCTGCCGAGAGCGAGATGGACTCGTTACCGGTGGCGGCCCACTGAGCCATCGCGTTACACGGCCCTTCGAAGCCGGTGACCGGCACGCTGTCGCGACCGCCCTGCGCGAGCGCCTCGTTCACAGGCACGTTGCAGACGCCGCCGTCCCACACACCCGCGATCTCACCAGGGTGCGTGCTCAGGTAATTGACCATCTGCGACTTGATGACCGCCGAGTCCCACTCGCCTGTGATCTCCTCGACCTTGATGCCGGCCTCCTCGAAGGCGACGCGGGCGGCGAGCTGGCGCGCTTCCGCGGTCGCAACACCCGGGATGCCATTGCACATCACGACGTTTCCGGTGCTGCCTGAGGCCTTTACCTGCTCCACAAGCCAGTCAGCGGTGACCTTAGCAGCAGCGTAGGCGCCGAAGTCGGAGTGGATCACGCTCGTGCACTCGGTGCCGGACTGCATCACCACGGTGAGGACGCCCTCCGCGAGTGCTTTGTCGAACGCCTGACAGACGCCGATGCTCGGCGGCTGCATCGCCAGGATCAAGTGGCACCCTTGTTGTACGAGACTGCTCACCTGGTTCGCCATCAGTGTGGCGTCATTGTTCGCGTTGGTCACGGTCATGTCTGGCTCCGCTAGGCCTTGCGCGGCGAGATCGGCAACGAGCAGCTTCGCCACTTCCATGCCCTCGATCCGCCAGGTATTACCCTGGAACGAATCGGCGTAACAGACTTTCCACGGACCCTCAGGAGCCTCATACTCGGCGTACGGGTTGGGGCCAATCCGGGTGCTGTTCCAGTAACCGTTGTAGTACTCCTTCACCGATCCGGGGAGTTCGTCGAGCACCGCTAGATCCGCGTCGGTGGGATCCGGGTCTCCCGGACGCATTTCGGTGTACTGAGCTGCTCCTCCTCCGCCGGGAGCGCCCTTGATCTGACCCCCGTCAGACGAACACGCCGCGGTAAACAGCAGTAATCCTGCGGCCAGGATCGCGGCGATTTTGGTCACCGCCTTTTTGCCTTGAAAGCTTGCGTTCTGCACGTAGACTCCTCACTTCGTCGGTGATTGAGGTGTCCCAACACTTGGGGAGAGTCCTGACACCTTTGTCATTTCTTTGGGGAAATTCCCAGCTTACGTTAACACGGTATTACAAGAATCTCGTAATACCGTTATTCAATCGTGAGCTTCAGTTACAAATTTCTGAGCCGCCAGCGGGAAGAACTTCGCGCCTTCGGCCCCGGGATGTTGCATGCCACATGCTACCTGCAATCCGTACCGATGTCCGCATTGTTACAAAACCCGTGAAGCCCCGCTCGGCGACCCACGCAAGCGCTTCCCGCTCGCCCCACAGATTGGGTGCGGCGGAGGCAGCGACGGCGGCGAGCTCGGATACGCATGGGACCCCGGATTGCGTCAAAGCCCGGGGCCCAGGGAGTCGCGATCATTGATCAGAGGTAGCCCTTAGGCTCAACGCTCGATCTGGGCTTCGGCGTTGGAGCTCAGGCCCCACCTTGCACGGGTGCATCGACGAAACTCTGCAGCGATTTCTGAGCGAGCGCTGCGGCCTTCCGCACGTGAAGTTCGGCCTTGAGCTGCGCGAGGTCCGGATCCTTCGCCCTGATCGCTGCGACGATCTCCTCGAGTTCCGCGTACATCTCGAGAGTGCGACCCGAGCTTGAAAGCGTGAGCCGGCGAAGCTGGCTGATTCTGGCCTGCACATTCGCGAGCATCTCGCCGATCGCCGGATTGTGTGCCGCAGTGATCAGCTCGCGATAAAAGGAGTTTTTCATCTGGACCACATCGTCGGTCGAACTCCCGAGGCACTCACGGATGCGCAGCAGCACCTGCTCCAGCGCAAGGATCTCATCGTCGCTAGCCCGCAGCGCCGCGAGGCGGGCAGCGGTTGGCTCGAGGGCCTCGCGTATCTCGTAAAGATTCGTCGCTTCCTCTGGGCTCAACACTCTCACGATCGGGCCGATGTTCGGAACGATGTCCACGAGCCGCTCCGACTCGAGCTGGCGCAGCGCCTCGCGGACCACCGTTCTGCTGACATCGAGATACGCACAGAGCTGCTTCTCGGTCAGCCGCTCACCCGGAATAAGATCGCCGCTGATGATGCGCGCTCTCAGCACCAATACTGCTTGCTCTCTCAGGGGCGCGGCCGTTCTTACCAGTACCACTTGAGCTCCTTGTATGGCTGTACCAATGATACTTTCAATGCGCCGATCAGCCCAGATGCTCGAGCACTGCTCGAAAATCACGCGAGACCGCCCCGCTTGCTTGCTCCGCCGGCACGACGGTCACGCGTGAGGTCTCAATGAGCAGCCGGAGTATGGCGCCCTCCCGTTCGAAATGACACCCGATTGGGTCAACGACTCTGTCGGCATTAGCGACGACACAGGCTAACAGATCGAGCTTCGACTCTCGCGTCTCGATGAGATTCGAAAGGTCATACCAGGTGTCGACGCATACGG
>JBEVGZ010000309.1:0-11062 GCA_040511515.1 Microterricola sp. | reverse complement strand
AGCCTGTCGAAATCCCCGGACGGTTTGGGCCCGCTTAAAGTGCACGGGCCCGGGGAATTCCCCGGGCCCGTGCACTTTAAGCGGGCCCAAACCGTCCGGGGATTTCGACAGGCTCAATCGGCGGGAGCGGGCGCGGTTCGCGGGTTTCGATTCGGCCGTAGACGGCCTACTCAACCAGCGAAGTCTCGTCCGAGTTCGTGCGCCGGCGCCGCCGTGCAGCGAAGACGGCTGCGAACCCTGCTCCGAGCAGCGCTGCTGCCCACGCGACGTTCGCGCCGGCCTGCGCGCCGGTCGAGGCGAGGTTACTGGGGTCGCCGCTGCCACTCGTGGCTCCGCCGGCACCGGATTCGTCGTCCGGAACGGCGGTGCACGGCTCCGGCGTCGCACCGACGACGGTCCCGGAGTCGGAGACGGTCACGACGAGTTGGAATGGAAGCTCCTGCAGCTGCGAGGTGTTCTCCGATTCGAATGGCAGCTGCACCGTGACGCCGATGTCGTGTGTGCCGGGGGTGAGCTCGTCGACGATGCGGGTGGGTTCCGAGGCGTCGAGGAGCGTGCTGAGCGGCACCGTCACCGCACGGCTCGATCCGGTCAGCGTGACGAGGATCTCGTTCTCGGTGGCGGCGTCGAGACGCGAGCCGTCGGTGCGCTCGGCGCTCAGCTCGAGTGGGCCACGGATGTCGCTCCCTGTCGTCACCAGGAACTCCCCGTGGAGGCTGCCGCCGGGGGCGATCAGCTCGTCGCTGAACAGTGCGGTTGAGGTGATCGGGCTGCCGTCGGGATAGCTGACGGACCAGTCGCGGTCACAGTCATCCGCCGCCATGGCGGCATCCGCATCGCCGGCGAGCACCACGCCGCCGAGCAGCACGATGCCGCTCAGGGCCACGGTGGTGAGCCCTGTGGTCACGCGGCCGCGTCGCGGCATCCGATCGTTCATGTTCGCGCCCTTCGTTGGCCGCTTCACAGCAGCACGATTTCTGCGAGGAGGTCGCTCGGTGGGGTGGTTCCCGACCACTGGATGACGACCCACTGCATCAGGTTGCCGTCGGTGCTCGCCAGCGCGGTGGCGTCGCTGGCGCTCGGCGCCATGGTCGTGGCGGTGGCCGAGACGACGCTGTTGCTGTTCGGGTTGCCGTTGGCGTTCAGCCCTGCGGCCGAACCCCAGTCGGACCCGGCGGCGGGGTTGTTCAAGGCGAAGGTTGCGGCGCTGTACGTCACCGACGGGGCCGTCGCCGTCCAGTTGTTGGCCACGAAGGCACTCGCGCCGGCGACCGCGGCGAAGTTCGGTGTGCAGTCGCGGTTGTGGCAATCGGCCGGGGCTGCGGTGGGGGCCGAGCTCGTGCGCGGGCCGCTGACCAGCCAGCTGAAGCGGCGGGAGTCGAGATTGGAGACCGTCGCGCCGGGTGAGGTTGTGCTCTGCCCCCAGCGGGCGAGCTTCTGAATCTCACTGCCGCGGCCGGCTGTCACGTTGAGACGGGAGGTCGGTGCGACGGCTCCGCCGGTGGCCCAGGTGGTCGCCCCGGTGTTGGCCGTGGAGTTCGACCAGGCCGTGATGCGGAGGGTGAATGCGGGGATCGTCGTGGAGCAGGTGCGGAGCTTCACCGCGAGGGTGCGTGCGGTGGTGCCGTCTCCGCCCCACGCCGCGTTGTTGGCGACCGGGATGATGGCCATGCGGATCGCGGCGCCGTCTGCGGCCGTCGTCTCTGGGATGTCCGAGAGTCGGATGATCCGCGGGTTCGTGGCGGGGTCCGGGGTTGCGCACCAGTCGCCGACGCCGGGGGTGACGGCGGTGCCCGCCGCGGCGGTCGTCCAGTACGCCCCCGTGACGCCGCTGGGGATCAGCAGTGCGGCCGCGAGGGTGGCAACCGCCGCGACGGCGAGGCGTCGTGCACGCCAGCGGGGCTGGCGAGCCGCGGCATCCGCCGGGTGAGAAGAGGAGAGAGTCATGATGCCACCGGAACCTGGGTCAGTGTGAACGTCGGCGTGAAGGTGAACAGGGCGACGGCCTCTGCTGCTGCGCTGCGGCTGTCGATCAGCGCGGCAGCCGTGCCGCTCGTGGCGGGGATCGAGAAGCGAACCACGACCGTGTGCTGCGTGTTCGGCGTGAAGACGAGTGCCTGTTCCGGTAGGGCGACGGTGGCCGCTCCGCTCGCCATCGATCCCGCAGCCACCACGATCATCTCGGGCTGGCCATCGATCGAGACGGACACCTGCAGCGACGAACGCAGCGCAGAGTAGCGCGGCTCAACCGGGCTGCTGAATGCGAGCGCGGCGCTCAGCCGGGCCGTGGCCCGCGCGGTGCCGGTGTTGGTGATCGTGTACGTGTAGCTCTGGCGCTGCACGCCGGGGATGATGCCCGTGCTGCCGGGGCGAACGACGACGCCGGCTGGGGCCGTGCCGTAGACCTCGTTGACGGCGGCGGTGGGGTTGCCGACGGCCATGCTCAGCGAGCCGGACTGGATGACGGTGGCTGGCCCTGCGGCGGAATCCGTGAGCGAGGCGAGTGAGCCCTGTGCGCCGAGCAGCAGCACGGCGGCCAGACCGGTGGCCAGTGCCAGGGTGAGTGGGGTTTTCATCGACGACCTCTGCTTCAGCTGGTGGTGCAGGGAGGGAGATGCGGATGGTGCCGAGTGAGGTCGCAGGTGGGTAAGGCGCTGCGACCCCGCTCGGCTGCTACCGGTTACGGCGCTGGCGTCAGCGGAACCTGCGTCAGCGTGTAGTCGGCGGCGAAGGCGACATCTCCGAGCTTCGCGCCGTTGAACTCGCCCGCGGTGCCCCAGGGGAAGGTGACCGCGATCTCAACCGCGACGGTGCCGCCGGTGACGGACGCCGGGGTGAGGTTCACCGAGGCCACGCCGGAACCAACGGCGGTGCCGTTGATCTTGGTGACCTTGACGCCGCCGGCCTGGAGCGCGGCGAGCAAGGCCGTGTCGGCTGCGGTGGGTTCCGCGCCGACGGACAGGGCGTCGACGTCGACGGCCAGAACGGCTTCGAGGTTCTTACCGGCGAGGGTGACGGGAACGTCGACCGTGGTGGTCAGCACGTCGCCGGGCACGACCAGATCGGATGCCGCATTGAAGGCGGCGGCGGGCTGGGGAGTGGTACCGGAGACGACCTGCTGGATCAGCCAGCTCTGCTCCGTCGAGGCGATGGTGCCGAGGTCGAGCTGACCGGACTGGATCTCGACCTGGGGGCCCTCAGCGGAGTCGGTCCAGAATGCGAGTGAGCCTGCTCCGCCGACGAGCAGCGCTGCTCCAACGGTGCCGGCGATGGCGGCCTTGGTGATTTTCTTCATGTCGGGTGTCCTGCCGTGAGTAGGGTCAGTGGGTCGGACGTGAACCACAGGACGCCATAGTTGCAACGGCAGGCATGCTCAATGTGGGAACTGAGCAAAAATTAGGAAGAAGCTGAGCGGGGTGCCCCGCTAATGGGTTACTTTCTTGCGTCTGAACAGCAAAGAAGCCCCCAAATACACCGCGTAGGCGAGCAGCAGTCCACCGAGAATTCGCACCGCGATTCCCTTGCTGACATCGTCGATCAGGCTGGTCGCGAAGCCGACCATCGGCACGTGGTACCAGACGACGCCCTTCACCTGTTCCTCGCGCACCGACACGACATCCGGCGCCTCGTTGGCGTCGCCCCGGGTCACCAGGCGAGTCTCCCCGTCGACGAGCTCGGTGCCGACGACGCGGTGCGTGACCACCATGGGCTTGCCCGATTCGATCTGATACGTGATCACATCACCGTGGCGGATCTGATCGAAGGGGAGTGGCTTGACCACGACGATCGTGCCGGGCGGCATGTCGGGTCTCATCGATCCGGTGAGGATCGTGTACGGCGAGGCGCCCGCGATGCGCGGCACGACGACGAGCGCGGTGATTGCGACGGCGCTCACGACCAGCACGACCCAGGTGAGCACGGTGGCGACGATTCGGAGCCAGCGCGGCACGCGTTTGAATCGGTTCAGTACGCCGCCACCGTCGGTGCTATCGGCGGCGGGGGACTCCAGCGTCTCGCTCATGCCGTCAGACTAGTGCCGGAACCGCAGCATGGGCTCAGCCGCGCTCGCCCGCGCGCGGAGTCGCTTCGCTCGGCCGGCCTCCCTGCTTCGCCTGCTCAGCGCTGCGCGACGAAATCCACACGCACGAGCAATCCCCCGAGAGGGCTCTGCTCGATGTGCAGAGCTGCGCCGTGGGCCGTCGCGATTGTGGCGACCAACGCGAGACCCAATCCGGTGCCCGATGTGCCGCTGGCGACACGGGACGACCCGCGAACGAACGGCTCGGTGAGCGTCGGAACGATGCGAGGGTCGACTCCCGTTCCCGTGTTCTCGACGATCAGCGCCACCCGGGATGCGGTGCTCTCGACGGCGAGGTTCACTCGGGCATCAGCGGCGCGATTGTGACGGATCCCGTTCTGCAACAGGTTGACGATGAGCTGGGTGAGCAGCACGGCATCGCCGTCGACGAAGCCGGGGTCAACGGCGGTGCTGATGATGACACCGGATCCGTCCGCCTCCGTTCGCACGGCGTCCGCGGCCGTGGTGACGATCGCCGACAGATCGACCCGGCCAGCGAGCTGTGCGCTGGCCTCGACGCGCGCCAGCTGCAGCAACGCGTCGACGAGGTTCTGGCTGCGCTGGTTTGTGATCTCAAGCCGCCGCACGAGTTCGTCGTAGTCTGTGCCCTCCGGGTCTTGTTCCGCGACCTCGAGCATCGTGCGGATCACGGCGATCGGCGTGCGCAGCTCGTGCGAGGCGTTCGACGCGAATCGTCGTTGCGAGTCGACGGTGTGCTCAACGCGATCGAGCATGCCGTCGAAGGCCTCGGCCAATTCGAAGTACTCGGTCGGAGCCCCGCGCAGCGCGATTCGGTGGGTCAAGTCCCCGGCGGCAACGGCTCGCACACCGGCGTGAATCTGGTCGAGCGGGCGCAACAGCCAGCCGGAGAGGAGCCAGCCGCCGACCACACCGACCACGACGAAGAAGAGCATCGCGTAGCCGACGGTTGGTGCGAGAACGCCGATGAGGTCCGAGCGGTCGGGCACGAAGTCGCCGCTCCCGGTCAGCTCGATGGCTTCGTCGGGAACGAAACGCAGCACGGCGAACGCCGCGAGCAGCAGCGTGGCCCCGGCCAGCACGAGGAAGCCGGCGAATGCGGCGGTCATGCGGAATCGTGCGCTGTGCACGAAGCGCTGCAGGCGCCGCCAGCTCTCGGTGTCCTCGATCACGAGCCCTGCGCTGCTGGTGCCGCCGGCGCCGCCATTCGGTAGCCGACGCCCGGGACGGTGTCGATGACCCACGGCTCGCCGAGCCGTTTGCGCAGCCCCGAGATGGTGATGCGCACGGCGTTCGTGAACGGATCCGCATTCTCATCCCAGGCGCGCTCAAGCAGCGATTCTGCGCTGATCACGCCGCCGTTCGCCTCGGCCAACACCTGCAACACCGCGAATTGCTTGCGGCTGAGGGAGACGTAGCGGCCGTCGCGGTAGACCTCGCGGCGGAACGGGTCGATGGTGAGTCCGAGTACCTCGATCACGGGCGGCCGGGGCGTCTCCGACCGCCGCGAGAGCGCTCGCAGCCGCACGATGAGCTCGCGCATGGCGAAGGGCTTGGTGAGGTAGTCGTCCGCGCCCAGCTCGAAGCCCTGCACCTTGTCGTCGAGCCGGTCGGCTGCGGTGAGCATGAGAATGCGGGTTCGCATGCCGGTGGACACGAGATGCCGGGCGATGTCGTCGCCCGACGGGCCCGGGATGTCGCGGTCGAGCACGACGGCGTCGTAGTCGTTGAGCGCGAGCATCTCGAGTGCGGTGTCGCCGTCCCCGGCGATGTCGGCGGCGAACGCCTCGAGCCGGAGCCCGGCGCGCACGGCGTCAGCGAGGAACGGCTCATCTTCAACTATCAGCACACGCATTATTGCTCCAGTGTAGGTAGCGGCACATATCGTGCGCGTATGGATTTCCGTCCGCTCCGCGCAGCGCGCGGAACTAGCTGCTCAGTGCCGCGGTCGGCGGGGTGCGTGCGGCCCGGATCGCCGGGTAGAGCCCCGCCACTCCGCCGATGGCCAGCGTTGCCCCGACGCCTGCCGCGAGCACAGTCAGGGGAATGACCGGCACCCAGCCGTTTGCGAGGGCGATCGCGGCGCTCGCCGCAGAGCCGAGCAGCACGCCGGCGACACCACCGAGCGCGGAGAGCAGCAGCGCCTCGGCGAGGAATTGCAGCCGGATGTGGCGCCTGGTCGCGCCGAGGGCACGGCGCAGGCCGATCTCGCGGCGGCGCTCCAACACGGAGATCACCATGGTGTTCGCGACGCCGATGCCGCCGACGAGCAGCGCGATCGAACCAAGGGCGAGCAGCAACCCCGTGAATGCCTCGTCGGCGGCGTTCTGCGCACTGAGCGCGTCCGACGGGCGGGACACGGCGACCGATCCCGGGCTCGACGGTTGAATCGACGGCGCAATGAGCTGCTGGACCGCACGCACCGATGTCTCACTCGAGCGCTCATAGAGCCGCGTAGGCGAACCGTCATAGGCAAACGCCTTCTGGGCGTAGGGGATGCCGATGAGCGCGGTCGGGTCGAGTTCCGCTGCGAGCCCGACCGGCTCGAGAATGCCGACAACCGTGACGGTGTGACCTCCGAGCCAGATCAGGGAGCCGGGCTCAGAGATGCCCAGTCGCTGTGCTGCCGTCGCGCCGAGCACGGCGGCCGGCAGAGTCGCCGATGCCGCGTTGAGCCAGGTTCCCGAGCGCAGCGTCGCTCCGACCACGTCCTGGAGGCCGAGCTCGGTGGCGCTCACCGTGAGTCCACCGGTCAACGATTCGTCGATGGCCGAGTTGCGAAACACGTGTACGCCGCGCAGCTCCGCCAACGCTGCCGCCGATTCGACGCCGTCGATGCGCTCGACCCGGGAGGAGGCATCCGTGGGAAACGGAAGCTTCTCGCGCCCCGAGCTCTCCGCGACCGTTGCGGTGAGCATGTTCGTACCCAGGGCGGCCAGCTGCGAGTTCAGGCGCTCCTGGCTCGAGGTGGAGACTCCCACGACGGCGATCATTGCGGCAATACCGATCGCGATGCCCAGGGCGGAGAGGGCGGCGCGGCTCGGTCGTGCACGGAGGCCGGCCGACCCGAGGTGGGCGACGTCACCGGCACGAAGCCGCGAACGCAGCGGGGACGGCTGTGCCTTCCGGCCGGTCAAACGCCTCGTGATGGGGCTCATGCGCTTGCCCCGAGCAGCGCGTGGCGATCGGACCTGACGATGCCGTCACGGACGGACACCTGGCGTGGCAGCCGAGCAGCCAGATCGGAGTCGTGGGTGATGACGACAACGGTTGTTCCTCCCGCGTGCAGGAGGTGTAACAACTCAATGATGCTCTCGCCGGAGGTGGAATCGAGGTTGCCGGTCGGCTCATCGGCGAGAAGCAGCGGTGGGTTGCCGACGACCGCTCTGGCGATCGCCACTCGTTGGCGCTCGCCACCGGACATCTGATTGGGCTTGTGGTCGAGACGGTGCCCAAGGCCAACGCGAACCAGGGCCGCGCGGGCGCGCTCGCGCCGCTCGCGGCGTGGGGCGCCGGTGTAGAGCAAGCCATCTGCGACGTTGTCGACGGCTCCGACGCCCTCGCTCAGGTGGAACTGTTGAAACACGAAGCCGATGCGGTGGGCGCGCAGTGCAGACAGCTCGGCATCGCCGAGGCGTTGCACATCGGCACCTTCGAAGAAGGCCTGACCCGTGCTCGGCCGATCGAGGGTCCCGAGGATGTTGAGCATGGTCGACTTGCCAGAACCACGGGGGCCGACGATGGCGACGAACTCGCCGTGGTCGATCGTGAGGTTGACGTTGGAGAGGGCGTGAACAGGCGGCGAGCCGTAGCTTCTGCCGACACCGCTGAGACGCACGAGGGTGCTCATCGCGTCGGCACCACGACGCGCAGGCCCTCGGTGACACCGGCACCGGAGATCTCGACCCGGCCAGAGCCGAATGCGCCGGTGGTCACCGGAATCCGTTTCATGGCCTTCTCCGGGTCGTCGTTTGCGACCTCAACCGCGAAGGTGGTGTCGTCGATCGCGAGGAGCGCCTCGATGGGAACGGTGAGGGCGTCGGCACTCAGGGTGCTTGAAAAGCGCACTGTCACACTGGCGCGGTCGAACTCGGCTGCGGCTGCCGGGTCGGCCAGGCCGATCACCACGGGCAGCACCACGGTTTTCGGGGCGCTCGGGTCGGACCCGGCCTGTTCGGAAGGCGCGCCGACGGCCGTGATCACCCCGGACGTCTCCGCACCGGTCGGCAGCAGGATCGTGACGGGGGCATCGGGGGTGGCGAGCTGCTGGTCACTCAGCTTGAGATTCAGGCTCACGCTCTTCTCATTCGAGGAGACCCGATAGAGCTCTGCACCCTCACCGACGGTCGCCCCGACGGTGCTCCGCTGCTCCGCGATACGGATGTCGCTCGTGGAGAACACGATCATCGAACGTTCAATCGTGCCGGTCTGCTCAATGCCGAGCGACTTCTGCCACGACGTGATCGCCTGTGTGGTCAACGGGGTGAACTCGGTGTCGACGTCGCCACGAAAGAGGCCGAAGGCCGCGAGATTCTCTTCGAGCTGTCGAACATCCTCGCCGCGCGACATGCCCGCTTCGAAGGTGCGCCACGCCGGGATCGCTCCGGAGAGGAGCACGACCGGGCTGGCGTTCACGGTGTAGAGAGTGCCTCCGGTTCCCACAGATGTCCCGATGGGCAGCAGGCTGGTGAGAACGCCGGATGGGCCGGACGTGAGCGCCCGCTGGGCGGAGTACTGCAGCGTTCCTGCGGCATTGGTTTCGACGACCACGCTGCCTTTCGTCACGGGCGTCTCGGAGGCGGGAGTGCCCGGTCGTTCGGCACTGGCCGACGCACTGTTCTGCTGCCAGAGGACGGTGAAGAGCCCGCCGGTCAGCAGAAGCAGTGCGGCCGCGCTGAAGGCAATGATCAGCGTGCGCCGTCGAGGGCGTCGTCGCTCATGACTCGGCGCCTCGTGGGCGCGGTCGGGGTCTGGCTCGAAGTCGAGCGCATCCGGCTCGTACGTGGTGGTGATGTCGTTCACTGTGCAGCCACTTTCGTCTGTGTTGCTCTTGATGTCTGGGTCCTGGGGAGGAGATCCGGGCGCCGATCCGCTTGCCCACGGCGGTTGATCGCCATGGGCAAGCAGAGGGCTAGGAGTAGCAGATGGTCAGGTCTGATTCCGGCACGGTCTCGGTGCCGCGAATCCCGGTCTCGACGCTCGGGTCTGGAACGTCATAGCCCTTCTCCCGCAGGCACTCGACGGTCCGCATCATGCTGTCCATCTGTTCCGCGTCTGTCAGCTGCTTGCCGGCGGTGGGCGGGTCACCGAGCTCCTCGTAACAGGCGGACCCCGCTTCATTGATTCCGGGAAGGTCCTCGACGATTCCCTCGCCGGGCTTGGGGTCTTTCACGTCGAATCCCTTGTCGCGCAGGCACTGCGCAACCTTCATGTCGTATGCGTCTCGAGCGGCGGCGAACTCCGCATCGCTGAGGGGTGCGTCCTCTGACACAGCAGGAGTCTCTGCCGCGGTGCCTTCCGAGGCGCACGCAGAGAGCATCAGGATGAGGGCGGGCACTGCGAGCAGTGCGCCGATCTTTGAGCGACGGATTCTTGTTGTTGCGCGCATCGTGGGGTCCTCTTCGTTTGTCGTGCGGACGATGCCGGGCGGATGCCCAACACCGTCCATGCAAGCGACCGTGTCGTTGCCGCAACGTTCACGAAATCGGATACGCGCGCAATACACCTCTGCGGCGCTCGCCGTCTGCTCCCGTGCACATGCGTGTATCCGCGGCGTATCGAAATGCGCAGACGCTGGAAGAACAGGGATCGCGCTTGACTTGGCCTCCCAGTGCGGATCGTGCACTGGCGCCACCGGGCGATGCCGGAAGCTGAGGAGCCGATCATGACCAGTACCGCCGTCGCGGGCAGTGCGCACGACGCGGCTCCGGCATTCGGCGCCGACCGTCACAGACGTAGACGGCGCCGCAGCCGCTCCAGACTCCTCGTCGCGAGTCTCCTGTACGTGGCGGTCGTCCTCGTGGTCACGCTCGGGCCGCAGCCCCTCGATTCGGGCCGCAGCGCGGGGCTGGCCACTGCGATCGAGTTGCTCTCGGCGGCCACACACCTCGATGTCGGCTATTCCGACGTGGAGTTCTTGGCCAACGTGGCGATGTTCGTCCCCTTCGGCGTCCTCGTCGCACTCTGGCTCGCCCGGCGGCACTGCCTGATCGCACTCGCGAGTGGGTTCGTGATGTCTGCCGGCGTTGAGATCGCCCAGATCTTCATCCCCGGGCGGGTGGCCGACACTCGAGATCTCGTGGCGAACACGATCGGCACCATGCTCGGAATCGCACTGTTGGCGGCCTCCCTCCCCGCGGCGGCCCGCACATCCGCCTCGTCCGCCTCGACGAGAGCCGGAGCCCCCGCGCCGGTCAGCTGAGTGGGCCGGTCAGTTTAGTAGGCCGGTCAGTTGAGTGGATTGTGGCCGGGGCCGACGATGCTGAGGATCGACTGCCCGCGCCTGAGCGTGAGCTTCATCCGGAACGAGCCGGTTCGCGCGAGGTGCGCCGCGATGGCCGCGGCCGCCGAGTCCGCAGCGGTCCGGAGAAGCGGCGAAGACCGCGCTAGCGCAGCTGCTCCTGCGTCGCCTTCACGGGGATCAGCAGGGCCAGGCCGAGCGTGATCACGAGCACGATGCCGAGGATGCCGTAGTACGGAGCGCCGAACCAGGTCACGAACAGGGCGAACATCGTCGGAGCCAGGAAGCTGACAGCGCGGCCGGTCGTCGCGTAGAGGCCGAACACCTCGCCCTCGCGCCCGGGCGGGATGAGCCGAGCGAGGAAGGTGCGGCTGGCCGACTGGGCGGGTCCGACGAAGAGGCAGAGCGCGAGGCCGGCCGTCCAGAACACGATCTGCCCGCCGTCGTGCAGCACGAAGACGAAGGTCCCGCTGACGATCAGGCCGATGAGCGCCGTCACGATCACGGGCTTGGCGCCGAGCCTGTCGTCGAGCGCGCCGACAGCG
>JBEVGZ010000308.1:0-3602 GCA_040511515.1 Microterricola sp. | reverse complement strand
CCCGGAGTTCTTCGAGGAGTACTTCGGCACCGTCATCCCCTCCGGCGACAACAAGTTCGCCGCGCTGAACACGGCCGTCTGGTCCGGCGGATCCTTCGTCTACGTGCCGCCCGGCGTGCACGTCGAGATCCCGCTGCAGGCCTACTTCCGCATCAACACGGCGAACATGGGTCAGTTCGAGCGCACCCTGAGCATCGCCGATGAGGGCAGCTACGTGCACTACATCGAGGGCTGCACCGCGCCGATCTACAAGAGCGACTCGCTGCACTCCGCCGTTGTCGAGATCATCGTCAAGAAGAACGCCCGCGTTCGCTACACGACGATCCAGAACTGGTCGAACAACGTCTACAACCTCGTCACCAAGCGGGCGACCGCGGCAGAGGGCGCGACCATGGAATGGGTCGACGGCAACATCGGCTCCAAGGTCACCATGAAGTACCCGTCGATCTTCCTGATGGGCGAGCACGCCAAGGGCGAGACGCTCTCCGTTGCCTTCGCCGGCCCCGGCCAGCACCAGGACGCCGGCGCCAAGATGGTGCACATGGCTCCGTACACGCAGTCCTCGATCGTCTCCAAGTCGATCGCCCGTGGCGGCGGCCGTGCCGGCTACCGCGGCGAGGTGCGCATCGCCGCCAACGCCCACCACTCGAAGAACAGCGTCGTCTGCGACGCCCTGCTGGTCGACAGCATCTCGCGCTCCGACACCTACCCGGCCATCGACATCCGCGTCGACGACGTGCAGCTCGGCCACGAGGCAACCGTCTCGAAGGTCAGCGAGGAGCAGCTCTTCTACCTGATGAGCCGCGGCATCGACGAGACCGAAGCCATGGCCATGATCGTCCGCGGCTTCATCGAGCCGATCGCGCGCGAGCTGCCCATGGAATACGCCCTTGAACTCAACAAGCTCATCGAAATGGGCATGGAAGGATCCGTCGGCTAAATGACCGCCGCCTCGACACCCAGTACAACCATGCCCACTCCCGAGACGCCGACCGCGAGCCTCGTCGAACCCGGCCAGCACGGCCTGAAGAAGCACAGCGACGGCGGCTGGGGGCTCGCCCCGGTGCAGACCCGCTCCGCGCGCTTCGCCTCCTTCGAGCACAGCGACTTCCCGGTCATCACCGGCCGTGAAGCCGTGTGGAAGCTCTCCCCGGTCGCCAAGTTCGCCGATCTGCTCGACGGTGAACTCGACGGCTCGCCGTACGAGTTCAGCGCGACGGATGCCGCAGGCGTCAGCATCAGCTGGATCGACCGCGACGACTCCCGCATCGGCTCGGCCGGCAAGCCGGAGGAGCGGGCATCCGCCAACGCGTGGACCAACTTCGAGAAGGCGCTGCTGATCTCGGTCACCGGCGAGGACGCGAAGGAGCTCACGCTCTCCCGCAGCACGCTCGGCGCAGCCGCCCGCGCCGCGCACATCGTGATCGAGGCCGCGCCGTTCAGCAACGCCCGCATCGTGCTCGATAACGCCGGCGACGCCCGCATCACCGAGAACGTCGAGATCCTCGTCGGTGAGTCGGCCAACCTCAGCGTCATCAGCGTGCAGCAGTGGAACGACGGTGCCGTGCACCTGGCCAACCACTTCTCGCGTGTCGGCCGCGACGCCAAGCTCAAGCACATCGTCGTCTCGCTCGGCGGAGAGGTCGTGCGGGTGAACCCGACGACCCACCTCGCCGAGTCCGGATCCGACGTCGAGGCGTTCGGCCTCTACTTCGCTGACGCCGGCCAGCACCTCGAGCAGCAGGTGTACGTGCACCACGATGCACCGCACTCGCGCTCGCGCGTCAACTACAAGGGCGCGCTGCAGGGTGAGGGTGCCCGCACCGTGTGGATCGGTGACGTGCTCATCGGCCCGAAGGCGACCGGAACAGACAGCTACGAGCAGAACCGCAACCTCGTCCTCAGCGAGGGAACGCGTGCGGACTCGATCCCGAACCTGGAGATCGAGACCGGCGACATCGCCGGCGCAGGCCACGCCAGCGCTACCGGTCGTTTCGACGACGAGCAGCTCTTCTACCTGCAGTCGCGCGGCATCCCAGAGGAGGAGGCCCGCCGCCTCGTCGTCCGCGGATTCCTCAGCGAGATCATCCAGCAGATCGGTTCAGCCCCGCTCGAGGAACGCCTGCAGGCCGTCCTCGAGGCCGAGCTCACGGGAGCGGTGCTCTGATGGTCGCCAGCAGGATCTGCGCGCTCGACGAGCTCGAAACGAACCAGGCCGTCAAGGTCGACATCGATGGCGTCTCCATCGCACTCGTGAAGGATGCCGCAGGGGAGGTGTTCGCCATCGGCGACACGTGCACCCACGGCGACATCTCCCTCTCCGAGGGCTTCGTCGAGGACGACACGCTGGAGTGCTGGGCGCACGGATCGCAGTTCTCCCTGCGCACGGGCAAGCCGATCACCCTCCCGGCCTACGAGCCGGTCCCCGTCTACAAGGTTGAGCTTGTCGACGGCGACATCTACATCGACACGGCCGTCACTCTGGCCGTCTGAGCCTCTCAGGCACCGCACCCACTTGACCGGCGCTGGCGCGCCGAAAACGAAAGAGATTGAACACTATGTCTGTTCTTGAAATCAAGGACCTGCACGTCAACGTTGAGACCGACCAGGGCACCAAGCAGATCCTGCGCGGCGTCGACCTGACCATCAACGAGGGCGAGATCCACGCCGTCATGGGGCCGAACGGCTCCGGCAAGTCCACCCTGGCGTACACGATCGCCGGCCACCCCAAGTACCACGTCGAGGGTGGATCCATCCTCCTCGACGGTGTTGAGGTGCTCGACATGAGCGTCGACGAGCGTGCACGCGCCGGCCTGTTCCTGGCCATGCAGTACCCGGTCGAGCTGCCCGGCGTGAGCAACACGAACTTCCTCCGCACGGCGAAGACCGCCATCGAGGGCGAGGCTCCCAGCATCCGTCACTGGATCAAGGATGTCCGCACCGCCATGGACGCCCTCCGCATGGACTCCTCCTTCGCCGAGCGCAACGTCAACGAGGGCTTCTCCGGTGGCGAGAAGAAGCGCAACGAGATCCTCCAGCTCGAGCTGCTCAAGCCGAAGTTCGCCGTTCTCGACGAGACCGACTCCGGCCTCGACGTCGACGCGCTCAAGATCGTCTCGGAGGGCGTGAACCGCGCCAAGGCGAACACGGGTCTCGGCATCCTGCTGATCACGCACTACACCCGCATCCTCCGCTACATCGAGCCCGACTTCGTGCACGTCTTCGTCAACGGCCGCATCGCGGCGCAGGGTGGCCGTGAGCTTGCAGATCGCCTTGAAGACGAGGGTTACGATCGCTTTCTCACCGGCACGAACGTAGGCTAGTTCTATGACCAGCACACTCGCGCCGGCTCGTTACGACGAGATCGAAGAGGCGCTCAAGGACGTGATGGACCCGGAGCTCGGCATCAACATTGTCGACCTCGGGCTCATCTACGACCTCGGCTGGGATGACGAGAACGACGCCCTCGTCATCCACATGACGCTGACCAGCGCCGGCTGCCCGCTCACCGATGTGCTCGAGGAGCAGACCGCTGAAGCACTGGACGGTGTCGTCGAGCAGTTCCGCATCAACTGGGTGTGGATGCCGCCGTGGGGTCCGGA
>JBEVGZ010000307.1:0-8138 GCA_040511515.1 Microterricola sp. | reverse complement strand
TCGACGCTCACGTCAGGCGCCCGCTCCTGGAGATCCGATCGTTCTGCTCAGCCACGTCGGCCCGGACGTCGACCGTCCGGTCGCGGGGCCTCGTGCACGCTTGCTCCCACCGCTGCGTCGAAACGTCCGTACGCGTCCACGATCTCGCTCACGAGTTTGTGGCGTACGACGTCGTGACTGGTGAGACGGGTGAAAGAGACGTCGTCGATCCCGTCGAGGATGCCCTGCACGATGCGCAGGCCGCTGTGCGTGCCGGCCGGCAGGTCGACCTGGGTCACGTCGCCGGTCACCACCATCTTGGCGCCAAAGCCGAGCCGGGTGAGGAACATCTTCATCTGCTCGGGCGAGGTGTTCTGCGCCTCGTCGAGGATGATGAACGCGTCGTTGAGCGTGCGCCCCCGCATGTACGCCAGCGGCGCCACCTCGATCGTCCCGGCTGCCATCAGCCTCGGGATCGAATCGGGGTCGATCATGTCGTGCAGCGCGTCGTAGAGCGGGCGCAGATACGGGTCGATCTTCTCGTACAGCGTCCCGGGCAGGAAGCCGAGACGCTCCCCGGCTTCGACGGCCGGGCGGGTGAGGATGATCTTGTCGACCTCTTTGCGCTGCAGCGCCTGCACGGCCTTCGCCATCGCGAGGTAGGTCTTGCCGGTTCCGGCCGGCCCGATGCCGAAGACGATGCTGTTCTCGTCGATCGCGTCGACGTAGGCCTTCTGCCCGCGCGTCTTGGGGCGGATGCTGCGACCGCGTGCCGTGAGGATCGCCTGCCCGAGCACATCGCTCAGACGTGCGCCCTGATCGGCCTCGAGGATGCGGGCAGAGCTCGACACCTCCCCCGGACTCAGATCCTGGCCCTCGCGGATCAGATTCTGCAGTTCTTCGACCAGACGGCTGACGGCGTGGACCTGCTCACGTGGGCCGCTGAGCGTGAGCTCATTGCCACGTGCGTGCACGGCGACATCCGGGTACTCCTGCTCGATCCTGCCGAGGAGTCGATCCTGTGCGCCGAAGAGGCGAACCAGTGCGACGCCGTCGATGACGAGCCGCAGCTCGATGTTCTTTTCAGAACCGTTCTGCTCAGGATCCGACAAGCGAGCCCTCCTTGAATGTTCCGGCGAGCACGTGCGCGTGCACGTGGAAAATGGTCTGACCCGCTTCCGGGCCCGTGTTGAAGATCAGGCGGAACTGGCCTGGCGTTCGGTCGGCCGGGGCCAGCTCCTCCGCCACCTGCCTGGCGACGGCGACGAGCTCGGCGAGCAGCGCCGGATCGCCGGCGGCCAGCTCGACGACGTCGGCATACTGCTGGGTCTTCGTGGTCACGACGACGTGCAGCGGCGCCTGCGGCGCAATGTCGTGGAACGCGATGACCGTGTCGGTCTCCGCGACGATGCGCGCCGGAATCTCGCGCGCGACGATGCGGCTGAAGAGGGTCGGAGTCTGATCGTCGGCTGAAGTCATATCTCCATCTTAAGGCGCGCTACCACCGGCCGAGTCGGGCGTTCAGCACCGAGAGCGCCGCAGCGCCGGCCGTGGAGGTGCGCAGCACCGTCGGGCCGAGGCGCACGAGGGTCGCGCCGGCCGCCTGCAGCCGCTCGAGTTCGTGCGGGGCGATGCCGCCTTCCGGCCCGACCACGAGCACGATGTCGAGCTCCTGGTCGCTCGGTTCCCACTCGGTCAACGCCATCTCCGCCGTCGGCTCCAGCACGAGCATGTGGCTCTCGGCCGCGAGGCGCTCGAGGTCCTTGCCGGAGAAGAGCGTCGTGACATCGGGCAGCCAGGCCCGGATCGACTGCTTGCTCGCCTCGCGCACGATGCTGGCCCAGCGATCCTGGCCCTTGGCGACCTTGGCGCCCTCCCAGCGGGAGATGGAGCGGGTCGCGCTCCACGGGATCACCGCGTCGACGCCGAGCTCCGTCGATGCCTGCACGGCCATCTCGTCGCGCCCACCTTTGGCCAGCGCCTGCACGAGCACCATGCGGGGGCTGGATGCCAGCACGTTCTCGATCAGCTCGGCCTGGATGCGGAGCTCGCCGGCATCCGCCGCGATGACCGGGCCCGTCACGATGAGCCCGCGACCGTTGCCGATCGAGACGCGCTCACCGACCCGGGTGCGGTTGACCGTCACGGCGTGTTTGGCCTCTGCACCGGTGACGCTGGCGACACCGGAGGCCTCGACGGCCGCGGCCTCGAGGTCCTCACGCAGATAGAGCGAGCTCACGGTGTCAGCCCCGGAACTTGTCGCGCAGCTTGGCAAACAGACCTTGCTGGAACTGGCTGAGCGCCGGCTTCGGGTGCTTGTGCATGCCGGCGAACTGCTCGATCAGCTCGCGCTCCTTGCCGTTGAGCTTGCTGGGCGTGACGACCTGGATGCCGATGCGGAGGTCGCCACGGCCGTTGCCGCGGAGCTTCGTGACACCGCGGTCCTTGATCGTGATGACCTCTGCGCTCTGCGTTCCCGGCTTGAGGTCGAGTTCGACGTCGCCGTCGAGCGCGTGCAGCGTCGTGGTCGTGCCGAGGATGGCGTCGGTCATGGCCACCTCGAGTGTGGCGAGGAGGTCGTCGCCGTCACGGCTGAAGACGTCGTGGTGGCGCACCTTCATCTCGAGGTAGAGGTCACCGTTCGGCCCGCCGGCTGGACCGGCTTCTCCGCTGCCCGGCATCTGCAGGCGCACGCCCGTGTCGACGCCGGCAGGGATGTCGACGGGGACGGTGCGACGGGCGCGCACGCGGCCCTGGCCCTGACAGGTGAGGCACGGGGTCGCGATGATCGTGCCGTAGCCGCGGCAGCTGCCGCAGGGGCTCGAGGTCATCACGTTGCCGAGCAGCGAGCGGACGGCGCGCTGGATGCTGCCCGTTCCGTGGCAGATGTCGCAGGTCACCGGACTGGTTCCCGGTGCGCAGCATGAGCCCTGGCAGGTCTCGCAGAGGATCGCGGTGTCAACCTCGATGTCGCGGTGCGTGCCGAAGATGATCTCGTCGAGGTCGACCTCGACGCGCAGCAACGCGTCCTGGCCGCGCTCACGGCGCGAGCGCGGACCGCGACGGCCACCGCCGCCGCCCCCGCCGAAGAAGGTCTCAAAGATGTCGCCGAAGCCGCCGAAGTCTCCAGCGCCACCGCCGAAGCCACCCTGGCCGCCCATGTCGTAGTTCTGGCGTTGCTTCGCGTCGCTCAGCACGTCGTAGGCGTGCGTGACCTCCTTGAAGCGTTCGGATGCCTCGGAGCTCGGGTTCACATCGGGGTGCAGTTCACGGGCGAGACGGCGGTACGCCTTCTTGATCTCGTCGGTGGTCGCCTCGCGCGAGACGCCGAGTACTTCGTAATGGTCAGCCACTCCGGCCGTTCCTTTCCGGCCTCGAGCATCCTGCGCGCGCAGAGCACGGCGAACTCGAGGCGATTCGTCCTACTAGTTTTCGCCCAAGAGTCTGGACAAGTACCGAGCGACCGCACGAACGGCGGCCATGTTATTGGAGTAGTCCATCCGGAGCGGTCCGAGAACGCCCACCCGGGCGAGCTCGGATCCGGCCGAAAGGTAGCTACTGCTGAGAACCGAGGTCTCGCCGAGCCCGAACGAGGCGTTCTCACGCCCGATGCTCGCAGAGACGCCGTGTTGGTCCGTGGCCATCTCGCCGAACAGGCGCAGCAAGACGACCTGTTCCTCGATGGCCTCAAGCACGGGGAAGATACTGCCCGTGAAGTCTTCTTCCGTGCGCACGAGGTTGGCGGCGCCGGCCATGACCAGCTTGTCCGCGCGATTCGCGAGCACCTGTTCGACGAGCGTCTCGGCGACGATGGATGCCACGCCGGCCAGTTGCGGCGGCGCGGCCTCGGCGAGCCCGGCGGCCGCGGTTGCGGCATCCGTCATGCCCAGGCCAACGAGCGTCGCGTTGATGGCCGTGCGGAGATCGGCGACGGACTCCTCCGTCACCTCCGACGTGGTGTCGACGACGCGCTGTTCGACGCGCCCGGTGTCGGTGATCAGAACCGAGAGCAGGCGGTGGGTGCTGAGCCGCACGAGTTCGACGTGCTTGACCGTCGCGCGGGTGAGCGACGGGTACTGCACGAGGGCGACCTGATGGGTGAGCTGCGAGAGCAGCCGCACGGTGCGCGAGAGCACGTCGTCGAGGTCGGCCGACTGGCCGAGGAAGGTCTCGATGGCGTGGCGCTGGGCTGCGCTCAGCGGGCGCAGATCGCTCAGCTGGTCGACGAAGAGCCGGTACCCCTTGTCGGTCGGAATACGACCGGACGAGGTGTGCGGAGCCGCGATCAGCTCTTCCTCTTCGAGCAGCGCCATGTCGTTACGGATCGTGGCGGCGGAGACGCCGAAGGAGTGGCGCTCCACGATCGACTTGGAGCCGACCGGCTCGCGCGAGGAGACGTAATCCTGCACGATCACACGGAGAACCTCGAGGCTTCGTTCGGAAACCATGCGCACAACCTCCTCACCGCAAACGCTTAGCACTCACTGCCGTTGAGTGCTAATCATATCGCGACTAGCTTGGGAATGAGCGCAATGCGCGCCGTAGAAGCCCCATCGAAAGGCTCGATCATGAGCGACCCATCAGCTCCGACTCCCCCGTACGATCCGACCCAGCAGCCGCCGACCCCGCCGGCACCGCCAGCACCGCCAACACCACCGGAGAATCCGTACGCGAGCACCACAGCGCCCGGCGCGCCACTCAGCCAGGAGGCCGACATCCAGTGGGCATCGTTCGCGCACCTGGGCGGCATCTTCAGCTTCCTGCCGTCGCTGATCATCTGGTTGGTCTTCAAGGACCGCGGTCGCTTCACGAACACCGAGGCCAAGGAGGCGCTGAACTTTCAGCTGACCTTGCTCATCGCCGAGGTCGCCGCCGCGATCCTCAGCGTCGTGATGGCCCTGATCACGTTCGGATTCTTCAGCTTCAACCTCGGCTGGCTCATCTGGGTCGTCGGCGTCATCTTCTCGATCATCGCCTTCATGCAGGTGAAGGACGGGCGCGGATACCGCTACCCATTCGCCATCCGCATGATCAAATAGCGGACGCGGGGTACACCTGGCCAGTACACTGGCAACACTTTCGCGAGCACATCCGCACGAATCAAGGAGCACCACATGTCTGCCGCACCTCCTCCCCCCGCCACCCCCTACCAGGGTCAGACGCAGCTGAGCCCGGCCGACGAGAAGCTCTGGGCCACGCTGATCCACATCGGCGGCATCTTCTTCAGCTTCGTACCGGCGCTCGTCGGCTACCTCGTGCTGAAGGACAAGGGTCCGTTCATCCGCCTGCACACGGCGACGGCGCTCAACTTCCAGATCACGATGGCCATCGCATACGTCGTCGGCGGAATCCTGACGATCGTCTTCATCGGCTTCGTCATCATCGCCGCCGTCAGCGTGCTGATCATCGTCTTCAGCATCATCGCAGCGGTCAAGGCCAACCAGGGTCTGGCGTACCAGTACCCGCTCGCGATCAAGTTCGTCAGCTAACACGGCCGACAGCTAGCAGCGCCGCAATACACGGCCGCCCGGTCCAGATGGGTTTCACCGATCCGGACCGGGCGGCTCGTGCGTTAACGAGGCTTTGGAGGCGTGCGGTTACGCGGCGTCGTCGTCGAGCAGCCGCCGCACGACGGCATCCGCCAGCAGGCGCCCGCGCAGGGTCAGCTCGATCGTTCCGGCCAGAGCCGCACGCGCGTTGACGAGCTCGTCGGCGATCAGCCCGGCGACGGCGAGGCGTCCGGCGGCGCTCAGCGAGTCGACGGGGATCCCCTCGCGGATGCGGGCGAGCAGCAGCACGCGCTCGAACTCGCGCGTTGCGGCATCCAGACTCTCGCGCCCTGCGGCCGGCGAGTCTCCCGCCAGCACGCGATCGGCGTAGGCGGACGGGTGTTTGACGTTCCACCAGCGCACGCCGCCGACGTGGCTGTGTGCGCCGGGTCCGATGCCCCACCAGTCGTTGCTGCGCCAGTACGCCAGATTGTGCTGGGAGCGGTGCTCGGCGCCGCGCGCCCAGTTGCTCACCTCGTACCACTCGTATCCGGCGGCACCGAGCAGCTCGTCGGCGAGCTCGTACATGTCGGCCTGCAGATCCTCGTCCGGCTGGGCGACCTCGCCCCGCTTGATCTGCCTGGCCAACTTCGTGCCGTCTTCGACGATCAGCGAGTATGCGCTGATGTGATCCGGCTGCTGGGCGATGGCGTGCTCGAGGCTGGCGCGCCAGTCCTCCAGCGACTCCCCCGGTGTGCCGTAGATCAGGTCGACGCTGACGTCGAGACCCACCTCGCGCGCCCAGGCGACGACGAGCGGCACCCGGGCAGGGTCGTGGGTGCGCTCGAGGGTCGCGAGCACGTGGGGAACCGCCGACTGCATGCCGAATGAGACACGGGTGAAGCCGGCATCCTTGAGCGTCTGCAGGTAGGCGCGATCCACGGAGTCTGGATTCGCCTCGCTGGTGACCTCGGCATCCGGCGCCAGGCCATGGTGCTCACGCACTGCGTCGAGCATCCTGGCGAGGTTCTCGGCCGGGAGCAGGGTCGGGGTGCCGCCGCCGAAGAAGACGGTCGCGGCCGGCCTGGCCGGCACACCGGACTGTTCGAGGATGCGCGCGCTGTGCGCGACCTCGAGCACGGCCTGGCTGGCGTAGTCGCTCTGCTTGACGCCGCGGAGCTCCGTGGCCGTGTAGGTGTTGAAGTCGCAGTAGCCGCAGCGCACCCGGCAGAAGGGCACGTGCAGGTAGACGCTGAACTCGCGGTCGGCCGCGCCGTCCGCTGCGCTCGCAGGCAGCAGGCCGTCGGCCGGTGCGGGGTCGCCGAGGGGAAGTGCGCTGGCCATCCGCTACGCCGCGGCGGCGGGGTGCAGCGCCCGCAGGTAACGCTTCGTGTACGCGCGTTCCTGCGCGCGCATCAGCGGCTGCACGAGCTTCCAGAACGTGGAGCTCGGCTTGGAGAAGCTGCGGATGACGAGCCAGACCGAGTCGTCCTCCCGGTGCTCGACGAGGAACGCGATCTCGCCGCTCTCCGGGTGACCCTCCATGGTGCCGTACGCGAAGCCGACGCAGCTGGGCTCGTCGACAACGAAGACGACGCGCACGGGGGCCGTCACGGTCTTCTTCCACGCGGTGATGCGCAGCACGGCGGTCATGCCCGGGGTGATGTACGGCGTGCCGTCCGGGCCGAAGCGCTCGTCGCTGTGGTGCTGCGGCTGCTCGGCCAGCGGGGCGCCATCCGCGCCGAAGAGCAGGCCGTGGTACTGCTCGCCCGTGCCCTGGTTGGTGTCGGTGACCTCGATGCCACTGCCGCGTTGCACGCCCCACGTCATCAGGGCCGCGGATGCCGAGGCGAAGCGTTCAGCTCCGCTGCCGAGCTGCGTGCTGTGGGTGGCCGGGCGGTAGCCGGCCGGCGGGAAGCTCATGAGATCGGGCGCCATCGTGCCGCCGATCGCGCCATAGCTGACCGGTTGATCGGTGAATGTGGAACGACGCACGCGCAAACACTACTTTCTCGAAAACCCCTCATACAGAGTAGGCGACGTTTCTGGCAACCCGCAGCTCCGACGCTCAGCCCAGCAACGGCACGATCAGAGCCATGGCATCAATTGCGCTCTCTCTGGCAGAACCGTCGCCGACTTCGTCGTAGCTGGCATCAACGTAGAGGTAGCTTCCTCCGACAAGCGCCTCGACCATGCACCCGGCGTATTCCTCATAGTCGACGCACGAGGCGACTGCATGCTCGGTGCCGTCGATGTCGACAACGCTCGCTCCGTCCCTGGCGAGTGCCAGTTGGGAGAGTTCGGGCCACGCCCAGCCGCCTCCCGGAAGAATGTGCGTGCCCACAAGCCGAAGCTCCCCCGCGGGGCTCGCATAGGGGTCGCTGTGGTGCCAGCTACACGAGCGGAAATCGGCGCGCTGCCAGGCGATGGCGAACATGGCGATCGCGCCGTCCCGCTCCTCCGCCTCGGGAGCGGCCAGCGATGGCGAGCCGAGGGCGGAACGAAACGCCCCGCCATCATCGATGGTCTCGCAGCTGTCCCACGCCGGGAGAGAGTCTTCCGGCGGTTGAAACGGCGGGAGCGGCTGCCCGGCCGCGTCCAAGGCGTCGCGCATCGCTGCACCGGTGGCTACGCCGATCGCGAGGATCTCGGCATCCGAATCAGGCTGGT
>JBEVGZ010000306.1:0-3163 GCA_040511515.1 Microterricola sp. | reverse complement strand
CGGTACCCGTGCGGGGTCGGCGTCAACGTGCCACTCTCGAACATGCGCGAAGTCGCGACCGAGAGCGCCCGAACTTCGGGTCCTACACAGAATGGGGCGTCATGCGAGCGCTGAGATGGGCCGACACGTCCATACCGTTCGGCACTCGTCGGAAGCGGCATGCCACCGAGGTTCGGTGCGGTCGTTCGGTCGCACTGTTCGGTGCGGCTGAACCCAGCGCACGTGCCGACTTGTCGACGTCAGCGACGCCGCGAAGAGACCAGAGTCCCCCACGTACCGCCGATTCGGTTCGGCGACAGGCCGTTCAGGGCGGCCCGCGCTCGCGGGAGTTCCCTGCCCTCGACCGGCACATCGGGGCCAGCGAGACCGCGAGCCACCAGCGGGTTATGTGGCGTGCGTTCTGGGACACATCGTCGCGATCGAGCGCGACCAGAGCCGTTCCGTCGCGCCCGGCTCCAGCGGGGCCGCGGGCGTCGCGGTGTTCTCCGCGCGCCGGCAAGAAGGAGGTGTCCCGCGTGAAGGTTTCGATGCCGGAGCCTGATTCGGGCGCGAGGGCCCTTGTGGGTGATGCGATGTCGGGCGGCCTCACCCGCTTCGGGCGAGGTGACCGTGGTGGAATGGGTGGTCATGGAGGTCGAGGCGACGTCGGAGCTCGAGGAGCGTGCCCGTGCGTTGCACGCCCAAGGTGATTATCGGGGTTCCCTTGAGGCATACGAGGCGGCCTTCGCCGTCTACCGGAACAGCGGCGATTTGCTCGCAGCGGCGCGAGCGGCGCGAACGGTCGGGTGGTTCCGGGGGTGGGTGTTCGGCGAGTGGGCCGTCTATCAGGGGTGGGCCGGGCAGGCGTCGGTCCTGTTGGAACAGGCCGGTGACGCTCGGGCCGAGGGTTGGATCCGCTACGAGCAGGCTCGGCGTGGCACGGATCTCGACGTGCAGCGTCGGCTGTACTTGGAGGCGATCGACCTCGGCCGCTCGACCGGCGAGGCCGACTTGGTGTGCGATGCGACGGCGTCGCTGGGGATGATGCTGGTGTTCTCGGGTCTGGTCGAGGAGGGTATGGCGCATCTCGACCAGGCGGTGGCGGCGATCTGCGGCGGGGGTGTGCGAGAGCTTCCGGTGATCGAGGGCTGCCTGTGCGGGCTGCTCAACGCCTGCGAGCGCACCCAGGATGTGGATCGGGCGCAGCAGTGGCTCGGCGCTGCCGATGAGGTGATCCGTCGCGGCAATCTCGTGGCGGTCGCCGGTTACTGCCGCGCGCACTACGCCGGGATCCTCATCGCCGCTGGACGGTGGGAGGAAGCGGACTCGGAGTTGCGCGCGGCGCTGGATCTGCTCGAGGATCGGGTGGCGCTTCGGCACTCGGCACTGTGCCGACTGGCTGAGCTCCGGCTGCGGCAAGGACGGACCGAGGAGGCCGCACAGCTCCTCGACGGGTTGGATCACCTCGAGGACGCCGCGGTGCCGCTCGTGCGGCTTCGATTGGCGCGGGACGAGCCCGCCGTGGCGCTGGAGCTCGTGGACCGGTTGCTCGCCAACGGCGACCTTCCGGACTACGGCGAGGGGCCGTTGCGCGCCCTGGCGGTTGACTGCCTTGTGCGGCTCGGGAGGATTGACGAGGCGAGCGAGCATTGCGCCCGGTTGACTGCGCTGGCTGCTGGCCAGACCAGCGCAGCATTGCGGGCGGTGGCGGCGGCGGCGCGGGCGAGCCTGTGTGTCGCGAGCGGCGATGGCGACGCACGGGCGTGCTGGCACGAGGCGATCTCGCTCTTCGGGGCAGCACGGATGCCCGTCGAGGTGGCAGCAGCTCGGCTCTGCCTGGCGGAGCTCGTCGCGGCGGATCGGCCCGAGGTCGCGATGGCTGAGGCGTCCGCGGCGTTCGACGTGCTCGATCGAGTGGGGGCGGTGAGCCGGGCTGACGAGGCGGCAGCTTTGCTGCGCGCGCTTGGCGCCCCGGCGCGCACCGGCCCGAAGCGCAACGCGACGTTGACCAAGCGCGAGGAGGAAGTTCTCGCCCTGGTCGGTCACGGGCTGACCAACGCGGAGATCGGGGCGCGGCTCTACATCAGCCCGAAGACCGTCGAGCACCATGTGAGCCGCCTCTTGGCGAAGCTCGGTCTGCGCAGCCGGACGGAAGCGGCGGCGTTCGCGGCCCGCCAGGGCGCGCCGTCACGATCAGGGGGCCGATAGGGGACACCCCCGATGCTCCTCAGCGCCGATGATGCGACGTTCTGCTCGTGTACCGCGAGAGGAGCAGGACCATGCCGGCGATCGCAAACATCGAGATGGCGGAGATGTGGGACGGCGAAGCTGACGAGTGGATCGCGAACGCCGACCGCTACGACGCCACCGATCGTTGGATCAACGAACGCTTCGAGGCCGAGACGGTCATCGATGCACATGACCGGGTGCTCGATGTGGGATGTGGCACGGGCAAGTCGAGCCGTGACGCCGCCCGCCGGGCCCATGACGGCTCGGTGTTGGGCGTCGACCTGTCCTCGAGGATGCTCGATGATGCCCGACGGCGCAGCGCGGCCGAGGGGTTGACCAACGTCGACTTCCTTCACGCGGACGCCCAGGTCCACCCGTTCGCGACCGGCTCGTTCGACGTGGCGATCAGCGTGTTCGGTGCCATGTTCTTCGCGGATCCCGTCGCGGCGTTCGCCAACATCCGTCGCAGCCTCCGTCCCGGCGGTCGCATCGCGTTCCTTTCGTGGCAGCGGTTCGAGCACAACGAGTGGCTCACGACGCTCTTCGACGCGCTCGACTCCGGTCGCAACCTGCCGGCACCGCCGGCAGGCGCGCCGGGACCGTTCGGGCTCGCCGACGCCGAGGCCGTCACCACCTTGCTGCGCGACGCCGGTTTCGTCGACGCTCATATGGCCTCCATCTCGGCGCCGATGCGGCTCGGCGGTACGGCCGGGGAAGCGTGGGAGTTCGTCGCCGAGATGGGGTTCGTCCGCGGCCTCACTGAAGGCCTCGACGACGCGAGCCGCGAAGAGTCGCTCGCCGAGCTCCGTACGCGCATCCATGCCAATGACACGGCCGACGGTGTGCTTCTGGGATCCGCCGCCTGGCTGATCACTGCACGTCAGCCCTGATCCGGCGTTCTGCTCCAGGTAGCGGCGTCCACGGCGTGTCCCAGAAGCGCTGCGGCGCCAGCACG
>JBEVGZ010000305.1:0-5467 GCA_040511515.1 Microterricola sp. | reverse complement strand
GGTCTGGCCATCGCCGATGATCGTCGCGCTGCGATCGGCCGGGCCCTGCAGGGTGATGGAGGACCCGCTGATCGTTCCGAGCGGGAGCGAGCCGTTGGCCGCGCTGAGCTGGTAGTCACCCGACGGCAGGGTGATCGTGGTGCTGTCAGCGCCCCGGTTGTTGGCGGCGCACACCGCGTCGCGCAGCGTGACGGGCGATGCGGGTGTCGTCACCGTCGATCCGGCTCCGCAGGATGCCGGCAGCCCGGTGTCCGAGGTGCTGGTCACCGTCCACGCTTCGGGCGCGGCAATGGCCGGCGCGGCAACACCAACGATGGCCCCTCCGAGGGCGAGGGCGACAACCGTCGCGACGGCGAGCGCGCGGGATGCGCGGGGGCGAACAGGATGGCCGACGGTAGGGGTCGGAATCATATGCGTGTCAGCGCTTTCTGGGATCGGGGCCAGGCAGGGGGTGATGGCACGACACGCCCCCCGGCGTCGAAAACTGGACGCTGTCCAGCAGCGTTAACATAGTGCGTGTTCCGCCGTGCCGCGAGGTCCCCGAATTGGGGTGGCTCTCGGCCTGCGCGACACCACCACCAGGGGCAAGAATGAACGACGTCCACCGTCTGACCAGGGAGCTCCATGCTTGAGGTTTCTCGCCGGACCGTCATGGCCTTCGGTGCCGGTGCGGTCGGAGCCGTCGCCGTAGGTGCGTTCGCGACGCCCGCCGCAGCGGGTGGCGTCCCTGCCTCACTCGCCGCCGCGCTCCCGGTCTTCACACCCGCAGCTGCCGCCGAGCTGCCGATCCGCTCGCACTTCGCCGGCCACGAGGGCGAGACCTTCGTCGCCACGGCGAATGGTGCCGCCCTCGCGCTCACACTCACCGAGATCGACGATGTTCCTCCGGCCATCGGCACCGAGGACGAGAACCGATTCAACCTGATCTTCACGGTGCAAGGCTCTGCGCAGGCTGCCCCTGGCGTCTACGAGATCACCCACCCCAGCGTTCCAGCCGCACTGCTCTTCGCGTCGGCGGTCGGAGCCAGCAAACGTCGCCAGCTCCAGGCGCTCGTCAACCGCACAGCATGAGCCACGAGCTGCCGTCGCACGCCGACTTCCTCAGCGTCGTCGGCGACGTCTTCGAGGCCGGCGACAGCACCGGCCTGCCCTTCGGCTTGACCCTGGTCTCGTGCAGTGACGAGCTCCGCTCCGGGGGCTACTCCTCGTTCTCCCTCGGCTTCCGTGGCGACGCCACGGTGCACGGCCAAGCGACCTTCGAGCTGCGGCATCCAACGCTCGGCACGCTGCAGATCTTCCTCGTCCCCACCCGTGCGGATGCCGCTGGGACCGAGTACACCGCGAGCTTCAACAGTCTGGAGGCCTGACGATGGCACAGCCTTATGTCGGCGAGATCCGCATGTTCGCGGGCAACTTCGCACCGTCCGGGTGGATGTTCTGCGACGGCCAGTTGCTGCCGATCTCGGAGTACGAGACGCTGTTCCAGCTCATCGGCACCAACTACGGCGGCGACGGCGAGTCAACTCTTGCGCTGCCCAACATGCAAAGCCGGCTTCCGATTCACCAAGGGAACGGTTTCATTCTGGCGGAGACCGGCGGCGCGGAGGACATCACCCTCACCCAGCAACAGATTCCCGCGCACCGACACCCCACCGTGGCGGCGGCCGCGTCGGGAACGAGCGCCAGCCCGCAGGGCAATGTGCTCGCAACGTGGGCAGACACTCCCTACGCGCCTATTCCCGGCACCCCGGTCGCGCTGTCACCGACAGCTGTGGCCTCCGTCGGCGGGAACCAAGCGCACAACAACATGCCGCCCTACCTGGCCGTGAGCTTCATCATCTCGCTCTTCGGCCTCTTCCCCTCACCCGCATGATCGACACGACCGACATGCCCGAAGCCTTCGCACCCGCCAGAGAGGCACGTCATGGCTGAGCCCTTCCTGTCTGAGATCCGTCTCTTCAGCTTCGTCTTCGCACCGAAGGGCTGGGCGCTGTGCAACGGCCAACTGTTGCCGATCAATCAGAACCAGGCCTTGTTCTCGCTGCTCGGTACGACGTTCGGCGGCGACGGGCGGGTGAACTTCGCTCTCCCCAATTTTCAGGGTCGTTCACCCCTGCACGTCGGCGGATCGCACACATTGGGCGAGGCCGGCGGCGAGCAGGCTCACACGCTGCGCGTCAGCGAACTCCCCCAGCACAGTCACGGCGTCAACGTGGCCGCGACGGCATCCACCGTCACGGCCGCCGGCAACATCCTCGCGAGCCCGGGCAAACCCGCCTTCGCTGCGCCCGGCTCGGGCGGCGCGGTCGCGATGGCTCCTGAGTCGAGCGGCGACACCGGGGGCAGCCAAGCACACCTCAACATGGCGCCGTTCCTCACCCTCAGCTTCTGCATAGCGCTTGAAGGCATCTTCCCCAGCCCCAACTAGTCAGGCGCCCCAGCTCTCGATCCAAAGGACACCGCATGGCCGATCCGTTCGTCGCCGAGATTCGCATGTTCCCGTTCAACTTCGCCCCCAGGGGGTGGGCGTGGTGCGATGGACAGTTGCTGCCGCTCTCACAGAACACCGCCCTCTTCTCGCTGCTCGGAACCACGTACGGTGGCGACGGAAAATCCACGTTCGCGCTCCCCGACCTGAACGGCCGCTTTCCGATGCAGCCGGGGCAGGGCCCAGGCTTGAGCCTTCGCGATCTCGGCGAGCAGGGCGGCGAGGAGACCGTGACACTGCTCGAGTCGGAGATCCCCGCGCACGGACACGCGCTGAATGCGCTTCCCGTCTCCGGCAGCTCGAACACGGCGGAGGGCAGAATGCTCGCCGTGCCGCGCTACGGACGCGCCCAGGAACGCAATTACGCTGCCCAGAACGCCGCGGGCATCACCAAGCTCAGCCCCGCCGGCCTCACGCCGGTCGGTGGCGATCAG
This sequence comes from Microterricola sp., assembly GCA_040511515.1. Taxonomy (GTDB): domain Bacteria; phylum Actinomycetota; class Actinomycetes; order Actinomycetales; family Microbacteriaceae; genus Microterricola. The sequence continues at coordinate 2,545 of JBEVGZ010000305.1, read as the reverse complement.
CCGCACAACAACATGCCGCCCTACCTCACGCTCTACTTCGCCATCGCGCTTCAGGGTGTCTTCCCGCCCCGGTGGTAGCCGCAGCACGAAGCACCGTGACTGACCGCCCGCCCGGCGGCGTTCCCCTCCGGGCTGTCGCACCGGATGACACAGAGTTGCTCAAGCAGCTGTTCGCGGAGAGCCGGGGCGCAGAGCTCGCGGCGCTGCCGGACGATGACGTCCGGGCTCTGTTCCTCTCGATGCAGTGGGCCGCGCAGAGCGCGCAGTACGAGCGCGTCCACCCGGTCGCAGAAAGCCAGGTCATCCTCGCCGCGGCGCCCGACGGCGCAGAGATGCCGGTTGGCCGGCTGCTGGCACAGTGGATGCCGGATCGCGTGCACATCGTCGACATCGCGGTGCTCGCCGCGCACCAGGGCCGTGGGCACGGCACCGCAGCGCTCACGGCGTTGCTCCGCCGGGCGGATGCCGAAGACATGCCGGTCACCTTGAGTCTGCTCAGACAGAACAGCGCTGCGCACCGCCTCTATAGCCGCCTGGGCTTCGTCGACGCTGCCGGTTCGCCAGAAGCCCCCTACCTGACCATGCGGCGCGCGCGGCACTCCGAGCGCTCGGCGTAGCGAAGCAAGAGCGCGGCGCACCTACGGCCGGAGCAGCACCTTCGTCGCCCGGCGCTCGTCCATGGCGGCGTACGCCTCGGCGACCTCGCTGAGCGGCAGCTCGACGTCGAAGACGCGGCCGGGCTCGATCACGCCAGCGAGCACCTCCGGCAACAGTTCGTCGATGTAGTTGCGCACGGGGGCGACCCCACCGTTGACGCCGACGTTGCGGTTGAAGAGCGGGCGCACCGGCAGCTCAGGGCCGCCGTTGGGGGCACCAACGTAGCCGACCATGCCGCCGGGGCGGGTCGAGCGGATCGCCTGGTCCATGGATTCCTTGGTGCCGACGCACTCGAGCACGTAGTCGGCGCCAATGCCGCCGGTCAGCTCCTGGATGCGCGCGATGCCTTCGTCGCCGCGCTCCTCGACGATGTCGGTGGCGCCGAACTCGCGGGCCAGCGCCTGCCGCTCGGGATGCCGCGACATTGCGATCACGCGGTCGGCACCGAGGCGCTTCGCGGCGATCACGGCGCAGAGGCCGACCGCGCCATCACCGACGACGGCGACGGTGCTGCCGGGGGTGACGCCGGCCGAGACGGCGGCGTGGTGGCCGGTGCCCATGACGTCGGCCAGGGTCAGCAGGCTCGGCACGAGCGTGGCATCCGGCATCGACGGGGTCGCAACGAGGGTGCCGTTGGCGTTCGGCACCCGCACGAACTCGCCCTGTGCGCCGTCGACGAAGTGACCGGATTCGTCGTTCGAGCCCCACCAGCCTCCGTGCAGACAGGAGGTGCTGACTCCGTTCTTGCAGTTCACGCAGCTGAAGTCGCAGTGGTAGAACGGGGCGATCACGAAGTCGCGGGGCTTGACCGCGGTGACGGCGCTGCCGACCTCTTCGACGATGCCGACGAACTCGTGGCCGATGCGGTGCGGTTCGTGGGTGGGTGTCACGCCGCGATATGGCCAGAGGTCGGAGCCGCAGACGCAGGCGGCGACGACCCGCACGATGGCGTCGGTGGGCAGAGCCAGCACCGGGTCGGCCACCTCGTCGAGGCGGATGTCTCGTTCACCGTGGATCACTGTTGCGCGCATGGGTCGAGCCTACGCTTCCTGCCCCGACGGCTGAAGGATCGCTGGCGACTGAAGCCCTGAGCGGGCACGCGAAACGGCCACCCCGATGTTCGGGGCGGCCGTTTCGCGTGGCATCAGGCTTCGGTCGTTCCTCCCTCAGCCGGCGGGGTTAGTCGGACGCGCCGACGGTGAGGCTGTCGCCGTCGGCCGCGAGGTCCACCCGCACGAGGTCGCCGTCGCGCACGGCACCGCTGAGCAGCGCGTTCGCGAGCCGGTCGTCGATCTCGTGCTGCATCAGGCGCCGCAGCGGCCGGGCCCCGTAGATCGGGTCGTAGCCGCGCTCGGCCAGCCAGCGTCTGGCGTCCGGCGTCACCGCCAGCGTGAGCCGGCGGTTGGCGAGGCGCTTGGACAGCCGGTCGATGTAGAGCTCAACGATCTCGCCGAGCTCCTCCTGCGAGAGCGCGGAGAACACCACGATGTCGTCGAGTCGGTTGACGAACTCGGGCTTGAAGGCCTGACGCACCAACTGCTGCACCGCCGTCTCCTTCTCGTTCCACGTCAACGACGGGTCGACGAGGAAGTGCGAACCGAGGTTCGAGGTGAGAATGAGGATGACGTTGCGGAAGTCGACGGTGCGACCCTGGCCGTCGGTGAGGCGGCCGTCGTCGAGCACCTGGAGCAGCACGTCGAAGACCTCAGGGTGCGCCTTCTCGACCTCGTCGAGCAGGATCACCGAGTATGGCCGCCGCCGCACGGCCTCGGTCAGCTGACCGCCTTGCTCGTAGCCGACGTAGCCGGGAGGGGCGCCCACGAGACGCGACACGGTGTGCTTCTCGCCGTACTCCGACATGTCGATGCGGATCATCGCCTTCTCGTCG
>JBEVGZ010000304.1:0-6355 GCA_040511515.1 Microterricola sp. | reverse complement strand
AGCGGGCGATCCGCGCCGAGGTGAAGCTCGCCGACGAGTTCGCGCAGCAGGTCGGCCGTCGCGTCTGCGCCGAGCTGGTCAAGCACCGCGAGCGAATCACCGCCGGGATTGCCCGCTACGTGGAGCCGCAGGTCGTCGCGCTGCTCGCGGACCTCGGCCGCGAGCTCGACTCCCCGATGTGGCCGAGCTCCTGACCCTCTGACGGGCGGCGCTACTCGACCAGCAGAGGCGGGGCGCAGTCTCGCGAGATCAGCGCGGTGCCTAGCGCGCGCGACCGCGCAAGCCGCTCGGCGTCGGCGCCGGCAGCTGCGTGCGCACCGCGGCGGTGATCGCGGCGATCGCGTTCCTGCTGCTCGCGGAGAGGGCGCGCGCCGAAGCGGTCTGAGCCGAGAGCAGCGCCCGGTCGTACGGCAGCACGCCGGCCAGCTCGAGCCCGCTCTCCGCCGCCGCGGCCTTCAGCGCCGACTCTGTCGGTGCCCCACTCTGTCGCACGACGACAAGCAGCGGGCGCGTGGGCGCCAACGGCCCTCCGACGGCGCGCACGTGGGCGAGGGCCAGTGCGGCAGCGCGCAGTCCGTCGACCGTTGCGGCGGCCACCAGCACGACGACCGTGTCGCGGGTGAGCACCGCGTTGGCGCCGGCGGAATAGAGCGTCGCGCCGAGGTCGTGCACGGCCAGTCGTTCGTCGACCGAGCGGTCGAGCACGGCCGGGTCGAGGCGCGCGGCCAGCGCGCCCCCGCTGTGGTCGAGCAGCTGCGGGGCGCTGACCGGGGTGCCGAGCGCGGCAGCGAGCAGCGCGGTGACGGTGGTCGTTCCGACTCCTCCGGCGGCACCGGCCACAACGACGCGCATCTGTTCCGTCGCGGGCGCAGCGGTCACCGCTTCGGTGTCGACATCGATGCTCATCACCTGGCGTCCTCGACGACGAGGGTCGCGCCGAGGTGCACGGCGAGCCGGTAGAGGATGTCGAGGCCGGGCTGGCCGTCGCTCCGCCACGGGATGTAGACCTCGCTCCACCAGAGCGGAGTGTGCACGGCGGGGGCCGACGGCAGCAGACGCTCGATCTCGTGCGCGTTGGCGATCAGGGTGGAGTGCTGCACCGTGATCACGGCCTGACCGTCGGCTCCGAACAGCTGCAGCGCGGCGCCGTCGTAGAGCGAGCGCACCTGGAGCTGCTCGTCGATGGCCGCCGCGGCCCGCAGCACGGCCTCAAGGTTCACTCCGGTGGGGCTGAGCAGCACGGCGTCACGAGGCATTGGCCGGTTCCTTTCGCTGGTCGTCGATCTCGTCCGCGTTGCCGTCCGCGTTGCTCTGCGCGACCCCTTGCGCGGTGGCACCGAGCGGGACGTTGGCGACCTGGATGAGGCGGGGGCGTTCGCCGCGCCGCACGAAGCGTCCGCGACCCGGCACCATCTGCTCGGCGTAGAGCTGCGGCAGGATCTGGCCCTCGCTGCGCTCACCGGACATGACGATCGCCGAGCCGCCCGTGTCCCGGATCGTCTGCAGCGCGACGTCGAACATGGCACGGCTGCTGCCGGAGACGGGCCGCGCGAGCAAGACGTGCAGGCGCAGATCGCGGGCGGATGCCAGATAGGGCAGCAGCGGCTTCAACGGTTCCATGCCGCCGGATGCCAGGATGTCGTAGTCGTCGACGACCACGACGATGCGGGGGCTGGCGTTCGTGGCGCCGGCGGCCTTGCCGGCATCCTGGCGCTTCTCCAGCTCCTCGGCGATGGCGACGGCGAGGCCGCGCGCCTCCCGGCTGTTCGAGGCGTGGCCGCCCATGTAGTCGTCGGGCACGCCGCCGACCAGGTCGCCGCGGAGGTCCATCAGCGCGACGACGAGCTCGTCGGCCGTGTAGCGGTCGACGAGTGCGGTGAGCAGCGAGCGCAGCACCGTCGACTTGCCCGCCTGGGTGTCGCCGAAGACGAGCAGGTGCTGGTCGCGCGTGCCGAGCTCGAGGAACACCGGTTCCATGGTGTCCTGGCGCAGGCCGAACGGCAGCCGGTCCGGCTCGTCGAAGACGTCAGGCAGCAGCGCGGGCGAGAGGTCCTCCGGCAGCAGCCGGATCGGCGCGGCGGCCGGCCCCTGCCAGCCGGCGGCGGTCTGCGCCGCGAGCGCCTCGAGCGCGTCGCCGAGCAGCGCGTCATCCACGTCTTCCATCGTCGGCAGCGCGGTCTGCGCCAGCAGGCTCGCATCGGTGAGGATGCGGCCGGGCTGATTCGCCTTGAGCGTCGTGCTCAGCTTGCGGCTGATCACCGAGTCGGCCGGATCGTTGATGCGCAGCTCCAGCCGGGTGCCGACGAGCGACTGCAGGTTCATCCGCATGTCGTTCCAGCGGTTCATCGTGATGACGACGTGGATGCCGAAGCTGCCGCCGCGGCGGAGCAGATCGGCCAGCGGCTCCTCGAGATCCTCGAAGTCGGCGCGCAGCTGGGCCAACCCGTCCACGAGCAGCACGACGTCGGCGCTCACCAGCTCCGGAATCCGCCCGGCCGCGTGCGCCGTGCGCAGCATTGCCGGCGAGTCGATGCCGTGGTCGCGGAACACCGCCTCGCGGGTGGCCAGCATGCCGTGCAGTTCCTCGAGCAGGCGGCGCAGCCGGTCGCGGTTGCCGCGGGTGGCGACGCCACCGACGTGCGGGAACTGTTCGATGCGGCCGAGCCCGCCACCGGTCAGGTCCATGCCGTACACGGTCACCTGACGCGGAGTCTGGGTGAGGGCGATGGATGCCGCAACGGTGCGCAGGAAGGTGGAGCGCCCCGATTGCGGCGCCCCGATCACGGCGACGTGGCCGCCGGAGCGAGTGAGGTCGAGGCGCCACGGCGCCTGGCGCTGCTTGGTCGGGTCGTCCAGCAGGCCGATCGGGACCTGCAGCGTGCTCGCGCCGTCCTCGGTGACAGAACCTTGCAGCGCGCGGGCGAGCGTGACCCGGTTCGGCAGCGGCGGCAGCCAGACCGGGGCGGTGGAACGGGCGGCCGTGCGCAAGCGGTCGACGCACTCGTCGATCAGGGCGCGGCCCGTCGTCGGCCGGGAGAGCTCCTCCTCGGCCGCGGCCTCGTCGCCATCGGTGGCGACACCGTTGTAGACGGGCAGCAGCAGCGGCACCGCGGCGCTCTCCGGCTCCGCCAGTTCGCGGGCGAGATCGCCGGGCACCGGCCCCGAGACGTAGCCGGCGCGGAAGCGGCGGTAGATCGAGGTGTCGACCTTCAGGTAGCCGAAGCCGGGGACGGCGGGCAGGTGGAAGGCGTCAGGGGTGTCGAGGATGACGGCACTCTCGGCCTCGGAGAAGGTGCGCAGGCCAAGCCGGTACGACAGGTAGGTGTCGAGGCCGCGCAGCTTGCCGCCCTCGATCCGCTGGCTGGAAAGCAGCAGGTGCACGCCGATGGAGCGGCCGATCCGGCCGATGGTCAGCAACAGGTCGACGAAGTCGGGTTCGGCGGTGAGCAGCTCGCCGAACTCGTCGATCACGACGAGGAGGTGCGGCATCGGCGGCAGCTCCGGCCGTTCGGCGCGGAGCTCCCGGTAGTGGCTGATCGAGGCCGAGCTGCCGGCATCCTTCAGTAGCTGCTGCCTGCGCACGACCTCGCCGGCGATGCTGGAGCGCGCGCGCTCGGTGAGCTGCGGGTCATCGGCGAGGTTGTCGATGATGCCCGCGACGTGCGGCAGCCCCTTGAACGGCGCGAATGCCGCGCCACCCTTGTAGTCGACGAGCACCATGCTGAGGTCGTCGGGGGAGTGCGAGAGCGCGAGCCCGAGGATCAGGGTGCGCAGCATCTCGCTCTTGCCGGAGCCGGTCGCTCCGATGCAGATCCCGTGTGGGCCCATGCCGAGCTGGGCGGACTCCTTGAGGTCAAGCAGCACGGGTGCCCCGACGTCGTCGACACCGATCGGCACACGGAGGAAGTCGCGCGGCGACCGCGGCGCCCAGGAGGCGGCGGTGTTGAAGTCGGCCAGATCGCGGATGCCGAGCAGCTCGGTCACCCCGATGGCCCGGCCCTCGTCGAGCTGCTCCTGCGCGCTGAGGCTGACACGCAGCGGACTCAGCGTGCGCGCGATGCCGGCGAGCAGCGGGAGCTCGACGCGGTCGATGCGCGCGCTCAGCGGTTCGGCCGCGGCATCCGCGCGTACGTCGTCGATCGATGCGGTGCCGGCGTCGATGCTCAGCCGCACGGTGACCTCGCTCGGCTCGTGCAGGCGGTCGCTCAGGAGGTGCACGGCGATGATGCGCAGCTCGGAGTCGCCGAGTTCGGCATCGATGCTGGGCAGCACGGATGCCACCTGGCCGAAGTCGTCGATGAAGACGACGAGGGCCGAGTCCGGCAGCGCGCGGGCGCGGCCGGCCGGCGGCTTGCGCTTGGCGGTGGCCGCCCGCTGGGCGCGCTCACCGAGCTCGCCGGAGATGACCTGGGCGAGCGCGGCGGTGCTGGAGGCCAGCCGGCGCGCTGGCACGGGGCCGTCGAAGGTGTCGCTCATGCTGAGGTGGGGGAGCAGGTCGACGCCAGCCCAGTCGGCGGCGGCGTGCTCGGGGAAGACGGCGGCCAGCTGCACGTCGTCCGGCGAGTGCATGGCGGCGATCTGCAGCAGCAGGGCGCGGGCGGCACCGAGAACGTCGCCACGCTCGCCGATGATCGAAACGTGGCTCGCGCCGGCCAGGTCGATTGTCACGGGCATGGCCTGCACGCGGGAGTAGTGCCGCACGACGGCCTGCGCCTCGCCCGTCATGATCGGGTCGTAGGGCTGAACCGGGTTGGCGTCATCCGGGATCGCGAGATCGAAGCAGCGCACGTCGCCGAGGCCGATGCGCACACGGAGGAAGTCGACGTCGGAGCGCCTGCGCTCCCAGCGCCTGGCCGGGTCGTTCACGAGCTCGCCGAGCGTTCCGGGGTCCGGGTCGAGCAACAGCGCGTTCTCCCGCAGCTCCCTGCCGCGCCCGCGCAGGGTGCCGCGGAGCGTCTCGAGGTAGTCGAGGTAGTGCTCGCGTTGGGTGCGCCTGGTCTTCGCCTGGTTGCCGCGCTGCGACAGCGCCATGCCGACGCCGCCGACGAGCGCGACGACGAGGATCATTGCGCCGACGACGACCATCACGGGGTTCGTGCGCAGCACCATGATCATCGTCATCGACGACAGGGCGCCGAGCACGGGCAGCATGGTCTGCATCGGCAGCCCGCCGACGGGGCCGTCCGGCATGATCGGGGGCGGCGCGATCATCTCACGCTCGGTCGCTTCGACGGCGCGGGTGACGCGCGCAGGCCGGTGCACGATGCGGAGGGTCATGCCGGAACCTCCATTGGGCTCGTTGCCGAGGCGGGTACCGGCTGGGCGACGGCGCAGCTCACGATCGCGCCGGCGAGCCGGGCCGCGGCCAGGCGCGAGTGGGAGCGGGCGGGACGGCCGGCCACTCGCGCGGTGTCGAATGGAATGCCGAGCACGGGGACGCCGGCGTGGCCGGCGACGGTCTCCAGCACCCGACCGGCGTCGCGACGTCGACCGTTGGCGACATCCACGAGCGCGAGCACGGCGCGCGGGCCGGACTCCTGCCCCTGCAACGCGGCGATCATGGCGACCGCCTCCTCGGCCGGACGGCGCTCGGCACGGGCGATCAGACAGACGACGTGGCTTGAGCCGGCGATCTCGGCGAGGTCGCTCTGCCAGGGTCGAACGCCCCAGTCGGTGCAGACGAGGTCGAAGAAGCGCGCGATCGGGCTCACCTCGGCCGCCCAGCTCGCAGTGGATGCCGGTGCGCCGGCGTCCCCGACGCGCAGCGTGAACAGGCCGCTCGCAGCCCGGGGCAGCCCGGCCACGGCATCCGCACCGTCGCGGGCGCGCAGGCGGCGCTCGCTCGGTGCTGTGGGCGCGTTCGGCGCGGCCGGGTCGCTCGTGTCGGCGTGCCAGCCGAACCCGAGCGGACCGCTGGCCGCATCGACGCCGAGCACCCGACCGCTCCGACGGGAGGCGAGCACGGAGGCGACGGCAGCGGCGGTGGTCGAGAGCCCGCTGCCGCCGTGCAGCTGTACGAAGCCGACACGTCTGCTGGTGGCGAGGGGCTGGCGAATCGCGGTGTCGCCCTCGGCGATCGCCCGCGTGGTGTGGGCGGTCGAGGTGAGCATCGCGAGCGGCATCGCTCCGAGCGTCGCGAGGGGTGACGGGCGGCCGGCCATCAGAACGTCTCCAGCAGCTGCGCGTACAGCCCAAACACGCCGAGCAGCAGCGGCACGGTGCTGACAACGGCGAGCGACTCGATCGTATTGCCGAAGCGGCGCAGCGTCGCCCGTGTGTGCGCGGCTGGCCGCACACCGGCGGCGATGGCCACGAGCACGGCGGCCACGACGAGACCCGCGAGCGCGAGCCATAT
>JBEVGZ010000303.1:0-5692 GCA_040511515.1 Microterricola sp. | reverse complement strand
AGCGTTCGGTGAGGATGAGGGGCACGTACACCTGGGCGCCGAAGAAGGCACCGGCGATGAGGCCGCGCACGAGCACGGTGGCGGGCAGGCCGGCGGCGGCATGGAGCGCACCCGTCGGGAGCAGCGGGCGCAGTGCGATCGCGAGGACGACGACGGCGAGCACGGGCAGCGTCCAGAGCACCCAGCCGGCGGCCTCCGCACTGAGATTCAGCACGAGCACGGCGGCGGCGGCCAGCACAGCCCAGAGGATGCGGGCGATGTTCCAGGGGGCGACGGGCGCGTCGGCATCCGGCTCGTGGATCATGCCGCGGAGCGCGGGAACCACCATCGCCAGCGCCGGGATGACCAGGGCGACGACGCCGAGGAACACCCAGTGCCAGCTGGCGACATCGGCGACGACGCCGGCGACGAAGGGGCCGACGAGGGAGGGCACGACCCAGGCCGCCGAGAACCCGGCGAAGATGCGCGGCTGCAGGGCGTGCGGGTAGACCCGCGCCACGATCACGTAGAGCGCAACGGTGAGTCCACCGCCGCCGAGCCCGTGGATCAGGCGCCCGGCGACGAGCACCTCCATGCTCGTCGCGGTGCCGGCGAGGATCAGGCCGATCGCGAACAGCGCGACGGAGGCGTACAGCGGCGCCTTCGGTCCGCGCCGGTCGGCCCAGTTGCCCGCGAGCACCATTCCCACCACGCTCACCGCGAGCGGGCCGGCGAAGGCGAGGGCGTAGAGCGAGAGGCCGTCGAGCTCCGTAGCGATGAGCGGCATGACCGTCGTGACGGCGAGTGACTCAAATGCCGCAAGGAGAATGAGCACGCACATGCCGATGCTGATCCAGCGATACTCGGGGCTGAGCACGCTCGCGGGGCGCCCGGTGGCGTCGTTCCGCACGGATGTCGCTGCGTCGTCCGCCGCCGGAGTAGCGGCATCCGCCGCGACCGCGCCCGCTACGCCCGGGTCCGGTATCGACGGGTCGTGGGGCTCGGTGGGGCTGGTCTCGCGAAATGGCACGTCTTCGAGCCTAGGACCTCAACAGCGCTTGAGATCAAGCGCAAGCCGATTTCGACAAGCTCAATCAACGTGAGCGCGACGCGCAGCGTCGCGAAAGGCGGCAGCCCTGCCCAAGGAAACCTTGGGAACCGTCACCGGTGCTTGGGGGGAGGTCGACGGGCTCATTCGACCCGGCCGCGCGACCCGACGCGGGCGGCCCACGTCGCGAAGTCGCTGACGAATGCCTCGAGCGGCCCGCGCTTGCCGAGCACCGCGAGGACTGCACCGATGACAAGCACCACCGCGACGTGCAGCGCCAGGATCCGCCAGCCGAGATACCACCACGGCAGCTCCGTGAACGACACCGGATCGAGCAGCAGCACCATGCTCGTGGTGACCGCGACGCCCAGCACGTGCACCGTGTATATGGTGAGCGGCGCCGCGCCCGCCGCCGACACTGGGCGCAGGGCGCCGAGCAGCCAGCGCGGTGCCCAGCGGGCGAGGGCGAGCATGAGCGCGATCACGAGAAGTGCCACACCGATGCCGCGGAGCACGTCGAAGAGGGTGCCGGTGTGCGGGGCCGAGCCGAGCAGCCACCACCAGTCGGCAGACACGGGGGCGCCGTGTCCAGACTCCCCGACCAGCTGCTCGAGCAGTGCCGGATCGATTCTCGGTGTCGTGGCGGTGATGGCTGCACGCCCCCACAGCTCGAAGATCAGTCGGGAGGCACCGAGACTCACGACGATGAACACCAGTCCGGTCGCCCCGCTGCGGACGATGAACCGTCGCTCGGCCGGCTCGTCGCCTCGCGCGGCGAGCAACAGTCGTGCGAGCGCCATGCCGACCAGCAGGTAGACCACCCAGGTGATGACGGGATAGGTGCCGGTCACGAAGACGGCACGCACGGCGAGCGCGGGGTCGGCGAGTTCGGTCCAGGGCAGGCCGCCGGCCTCCGACGTGACGTCGAGCGAGCCGCGGATCGCGGTGGTGACGAACGGGCCGATGAGCGCGATGAACGCGGCGCTGACGAGGAGCCAGCGCACCGGCATCCGGAGGAATGGGATGGTGCAGAGCATCGCGACGCCGAAGTACACGAGCACGACGACCACGCTCACCGGCAGCATCGCGAGGGTGGCACCGAGCGCGATGACGAGCACGCCGCGCGCGGCCATGGCCCAGGCCGCCGCGGCATAGGAGCCGGCCTCGAGGTAGCGGCGGGTGGCGAGGATGACGCTGATTCCGCCGATCACGGCGAAGAGCGTCGAGGCGTTGCCGTCGACGAGGGAGCTGACCCAGGCCTGGTGCCCCGGCATCCCCGGCTGCAGCAGCAGGTGCGCGCACATCATGCCGACGATCGCGAGGAAGCGGGCGAAGTCGATGCCGACGAGGCGCGCGATCTGGCCCGTCCCGGCGCCGCGTTGCGCCGGCCCCTGCGCGGAAACCGGGGCGCCGTTGACCCACCCAGCGGGTGCGGGAGAGGGAACGGTCATGGTTCTCCGGGTGCTCGGCGGTCGCGTCGAATGCGGTGGCCCCATTCTGGCGGCTGAAGCTTTGCGTGCGCTCAGCGACGTCCGGGTGACCGCTACTCGGGCAGCGTCCCGAAGGCGCGCACCGGGAATGTGCCGAAGCCCTCGACCTTCGGCGGCACGGCGGTGAAGAGTGCACCGCGCGCCGGCAGTTCGCCGAGGCCGGTGAGGTGCTCGACGACGTGGATGCCGGCCTCGAGCAGCAGCGAGTGCGCCGGGCGTGCACCGCCCGATTCCGGCTCGGTGTCGTCGATGTTGAGCGAGTCGATGCCGACGAGCGCGACACCCTGTTCCACGAGGTGCCTGGCGCCCGCCTCTGTGAGGAACGGCGCACCGTGCGCGTACTCGGGATTGCCGAAGTGGCGGTCCCAGCCCGTGTGCAGCATCACGGCAGAGCCGGCGAGCGCGCGGTCGAAGAACACCTCCGCCGGGATGCCGCGGCTGACGGCATCCGTGAGGTGGAAGACCTCGGCTGGGAGGTCGACAAGGGTGTCGAGCGCGAGGCCGGCCAGGTCGACGCCGCCCTCGTAGCGGTGGAACGGGCTGTCGAGGTAGGTGCCGGTGTTGCCGATCATGGTGATGAGGTCGAGGGCGAACTCGGTTCCGGGTGCGTACTTGCTGCGGGAGTCCGCGCGGGTGAGGTGCGGGGTGATCACGGGCGCGGGCAGGCCGGGATAGGTGACGAGGCCGGCGCGGATGCTGTGGCTGAGGTCGACGAGGCGGCCGGCGCGTGCGGAGCTGGCGGCACCGGCATCCGCCGCACCCTGTTCGGCGAGGCTGTCGGCGAGCGCGCTGCCCTCGAGCGCCTCGCTCAGCATGTCGGCGAAGGGGATGCCACGGCTGCCCTTGTGCTGTTCCCGCACGGTCTCGATGTTCGTGAGGGTGACGTTCTCGACGAGGGTGAGCCCGAGGTGGCGCACGAAGAGCTCCGCCAGGCGCTGCTTCGACACCTCGCCGGACGGCAGATCGAGCCGGAAGCCGTGGGCGACGAGGTCTCCCCCGTTGACGAAGGTGACGACGGCGTCGAAACTCGCGCGGTACTCGGTCATGGTGTCTCCAGATCTGTGGCGGTGCGGCTGTCGGCAGGCTCAATCACTAGAGCCCCGTTGGTTGAGCTGGTCGGAACCTCGCTGGTTGAGCTTGTCGACACCCCGCTTGCCGGGCGGCGACGGCGTTTGACGAGTGCGACGACGATGGCGGCGAGGGCCAACACCGCCGGGATCACCAGGTTCGGGCCGGCCAGCACGAGCAGCCCGATGGTGAGCACGCTCGACACGATGGCCATCCACCAGCCGATGCTCCAGCGGTCGAGGATCTTGACGGCCGCGATCATGCCGAATGCGTAGATCGCCGCCATGCAGCTGGTGTGCACGAGGATGAATGCGGTCAGGTCGAAGCCGTTCGCCGCCATCAGCGCGTAGTAGATGGCGATGAGCACGGCGGTCACGCTGAGCGCCCGGCGCGGTACGGCTCCGTCTTCGACGCCCTTGGCCAGCCAGCGCGGAAGGTCGCCGTCCCGACCGAGGGAGGCGCCGAGTTTGCCGAAGGCACCGAGGTAGACGTTGATGACACCGAGCACGACGACACCGGCGACGATGGCGACGGCCACGGGCCCGACGCCGGGGGCGACGGCCGACACGAGGTTGATCAGCGGGACGGGGCCGTTGCCGGCATCCGGCCCGAGGACGGCGACGGTGACGATCTGCAGCAGCAGGTAGGCGACGCCGACGACGACCACTGCGATGCCCGTCGCCCATGGGATCACCTTGCGCGGGTTCGCGAACTCGCCGGCGATGTGGGTGCCGACCTCCCAGCCCGCGAAGGCCCAGAGGAAGAGGCTGATCGCCGCGCCGACACCGGCGAGACCGTGCGGCAGGAAGGGCTGGAAGTTGGCGGGATCCGCGGCGGGGAACGACACCGCGACGACGCCGATGACGACGGCGAGGAGGAGCACGGTGAGGCCGAGCTGCACGGTGCCGGAGACGCGCAGGCCGAACAGATTGGCGACGAACGGCGGCACCAGGATCGCGAGGCCGACGACGCCGACGGCCGAGTGATCGACGCCGAGCACCGCGACGATGTACTCGGCGCCGAGCACGCCGACGACGGGGCCGCCGACGCAGACGCCGAAGTAGAACCAGTAGCCGGCGATGCGTGCCGGGGTGTTGCCGAGCGCCCGGCGCACATAGCTGGCGACGCCGCCCGGGTCGGGGTAGCGTGCGGCGAGCGCCGCGAAGGTGCCCGCCAGCGGGATCGAGAGCAGGAAGACGGCGGCGACGGCGAGGATCGAGCCGGGCCCGGCCACGGATGCCGTGAGCCCGGGCAGCACGAGGATGCCGGTTCCGAGCACGGCCGCGATGTAGAGCGCCGTGCCGCGCACGAGACCGAGCGAACCGCGGTGCTCAACGGCCGACGGCGCGCCCGTCTCCACGCGGGAGGCGGAAGCTGCGGGCACGGTGGTCGACGTCACCTCCCCATCATGCCGCTCCCGCGCACTGCGGCGCGCTGGCAGAAATGACACTGTTCATACAAAAACTGCCAAGCGCCGATTCCGCCCGGCCGCGACCGCCAGTGAGCGACGCTGCCGTTCGCTCCGGCGCTCCGTCACTCCTCGGTCGCCGACTCCCCACCCTTCGGCTCCTCCATCCACCACTCGGTGAAGGAGGTGGCCCGGCCATCTGGCGCCAGCTGCACCACCCAGAGGTTGTGGTAGATGCTGTCGTCGACATAGTCGGTCTTGCCCCGGACCACGGCGGTTTCGGCGCTGACCAGCACCGGCTCCCACTCGAAGGTGACGTCATCCGGCGCGTCGCCGTTCTCGATCCACTTCGCGACGATCTCCTCGTGCCCGCGCCAGGGCTCGCGGTGCGGGCGGGTGCGGTACTCGGCGTCCTCGGTGAAGATCGCACGGATGTCGGCGGGGTCATTGCTCTTCCAGGCGCGCTCGTATCCCTCGACCCAGCGCGTGATCACATCATTGTCAGTCATGCCACAGTTCTACTCCGTGCAGCGCGACACCGGCCACCCCCTCGCGCAGGGGCGGCGGGGGCCGGTACGCTGCGCCGGACGGCACGGGCACCACCCGGCCCGACGGCTACAGCTGCGCGAGCGCCTGCTCGACGTCGGCGAGCAGGTCGGCGACATCCTCGATGCCGACCGAGAGCCGCACGATGTTCGG
>JBEVGZ010000302.1:0-6341 GCA_040511515.1 Microterricola sp. | reverse complement strand
TGCACGTTCTCGCCGACGGCCGCGCGTGCCGCCTCGTCGGATTGCACGAGCGCCCAGTAGACCACCGAGACGACCCGGCGCCCCGGCGAGCGGTCGACCGCACCGAAGCTGTAGAGCTGCTCGAGGTACTTCGGGGTGAGCCCGGTCGTCTCGTGCAGGGTGCGGGCCGCGGCCTTGCCGAGCTCCTCGTCGACGGGCAGCCAGCCGCCGGGCAGTGCCCACTGGCCCTCGAACGGCTCCCTGGTGCGGCGCACGAGCGGCAGCCAGAGCGATGGCAGCTCGGTCGCCTGCCCGGATTCGGGCCCGGCTGTTGGCGCTGCTCGCAGTGCGAAGATCACCGTCGACACGGCAAGCTCGGCGCTCGCCGCTGAGGGCTGCTCAACCGCCATGGCGACTCCGATCCATGCTCGCGACTAAAGGTCAGTGTGACTTTAAGTCTGCCCCCATCTTATGGTCAATCTGACCAGAAGGCGAATTCGTGACGTCATCTCCGCAGGCCACGCTGGTCGAGTAGCGCGACGCGCAGCGTCGCGACAGGCGGCAGCCGGCACCAAGGAACCCTCAGGGATCTGCGCCGATGCTTGCCCAGTGACGGCCGCCGGATCTCGATACGGCCGCGGGCTGCCTACTCGATCAGCGGGGGATGTCGGGAGCGCGGGCGTCCACCGGGCGGCGCCGCGGCGCGGTATGCTGGCTGCGCAGTCTGCCCGCGGGTGGAGTGCGCAGTGAACTGAATATCGGGCCACATGGTCGACGCGGGAGAGCCGGGCGTTTTCGAACGTATCGGCACCGAAGGAGCAATCCTCCCCGACAATCTCTCAGGTATATGTACCGCGTCGAGCTGGCCGCTCTGGAAAGAGGATTTCGCGAGCGAAATCCTGATCGAGCCTGTCGAGATCTCTCGCCTGCCCGATCTGGATCGCGAAATCCCGCCCAAGGTGAAAGCCGCACGCACCGTCAATCGACGCAGCAGCGGTGAAACTCTCAGGCCGGATGACAGAGGGGGAGTTCCGAGACGATCAAACGACCGTCCAGAATCTCGCCCGGCCTCGGCCGGTTCGACGTGAGGAACTCCATGTCAACGACTGACACGACCGGCACCACCGACCGCTTCTCGCCGCTGCACGACCTGCACGTTGCCGCCGGCGCCAGCTTCACCGACTTCGGCGGTTGGCAGATGCCCGTTCGCTATTCGAGCGACCTCGCCGAGCACCACGCCGTGCGCACCGCCGCCGGCATCTTCGACATCTCGCACATGGCCGAGATCCTCGTCGAGGGCCCCGGCGCCCCGGCATTCCTCGACTACGCCCTCGCCGGCAAGCTCTCCGCCATCAAGTACGGCCAGGCCAAGTACAGCCTGCTGCTCAACGGGTCCGGCGGCATCGTCGACGACCTCGTCGTGTACCGCCTCGGCGACGAGAAGTTCCTCGTGGTCGCCAACGCCGGCAACCGCTTCGCCGTCGTCCCTGCCCTCGCCGAGCGCGCGGCCGGCTTCGACGTCACCGTCACCGATCAGAGCGATGACCTCGCACTGATCGCCGTGCAGGGACCGGTCTCCCGTGCCATCCTCGAGGCCACCCCCGGCATCACGGATCTCGGCATCCCGCTCTCCGAGCTCAAGTACTACTGGTCGACCGATGCCTTCTTCGACGGCGTTCCGCTGCTCGTCGCCCGCACCGGCTACACCGGCGAGGACGGCTTCGAGCTCTACATCCAGACGGAGCGGGCCGCCGATCTCTGGGCCGCGTTGACCGCCGCCGGAGCGGAGCACGGCCTCGTTCCCTGTGGGCTCGCCAGCCGCGACACCCTGCGTCTCGAGGCGGGCATGCCGCTCTACGGCCACGAGCTCGGCGTCGACGTGTTCCCGGCGCAGGCCGGCCTCGGCCGCGTCGTCGCACTCGCCAAGGAGGGCGACTTCGTCGGTCGCGCAGCCAGCGAGCAGGGCCCGGTGGACGGCGCCCGCGTCCTCGTCGGCATCGCAGCGGAAGGCCGTCGCGCCGGACGTGCCGACTACGAGCTCTTCGCCAGTGCGGATGCCGCGGCTCCGGCCATCGGCGTGATCACGAGCGGTGCCCTCTCGCCGACCCTCGGCCACCCGATCGCGATGGCATTCGTCGACCCCGGCCACTCCGAGCTCGGCAGCGAACTCTTCATCGACGTGCGCGGCACGCGGGTGCCGGCATCCGTCGTCGCGCTGCCGTTCTACAAGCGCGCGCAGTAAACGCGCACGGCACCACCCCGCACCCGGCATCCCCGCACTCAACACCGCCTCACTCAGCACACCATCCATCGCAAAGGAGCCATCATGGCCGACACCACCACCCTCAAGTACACCGCCGAGCACGAGTGGCTCCTGATCGACGGCAACACCGCCGTCGTCGGCATCACCGCCTACGCCGCCGAGAAGCTCGGTGACGTGGTCTTCGTCGACCTGCCCGACTCCGGCGACGAGATCACCGCAGGCACCGTCGTCGGAGAGATCGAGTCGACCAAGTCCGTCGGCGAGCTCTTCGCCCCGGCGAACGGCACCGTGCTCGAGATCAACCAGGCCATGGTCGACAGCCCAGAGCTCGTCAACTCCGACCCCTTCGGCGAGGGCTGGCTGATCAAGATCAGCTTCACCGAGCTGCCCGCGCTGCTCAGCTTCGACGAGTACAGCGCGCTCATCGCCGAATAGGCGAAGCCGCACCGTTTCCGACGACCACCGCCCGCAACCGCGTCAGCACAGAGAATCTCGAGAGCAATGACCTCCAGCCAGTCAGTCCCCACCTCGTCTGCAACACCCTCATCTGCACCCATCTCGACGGCGTTCGGTGCAGACGCCTTCGGCCGCCGCCACATCGGCGTCGGCGTGAACGAGCAGCAGCAGATGCTGTCGACGCTCGGCTACGACAGCCTGGAGGCCCTGCTCGGCGCCGCCGTGCCCGAGTCGATCCGCGTCGGCGAGATCCTCAACTCGGCGATCCCGGATGCCGCAACCGAGCGTGAGGCGCTGGCCGAATTGCGTGGCATCGCAGACCAGAACACGCTGCGCACCTCGATGATCGGTCTCGGCTACTACGGCACCATCACGCCGTCGGTCATCAAGCGCAACGTGCTCGAGAACCCGAGCTGGTACACGGCGTACACGCCATACCAGCCGGAGATCTCGCAGGGCCGCCTCGAGGCGCTGATCAACTTCCAGACGATGGTCACCGACCTCACCGGGCTCGACACGGCCAACGCGTCGATGCTCGACGAGGGCACAGCCGTCGTGGAGGGCATGCTGCTGGCCCGCCGCGCCTCGAAGCTGAAGACGAACCGCTTCGTTGTGGACGCGGATGTGTTCCCGCAGACGCTGGCGCTGCTGCAGTCGCGCGCCGAGGCGCTCGACATCGAGCTCGTCGTCGCTGAACATCATGGGGTTTAGACAGGCTCAACCAGCGGGGACGGCTCAACCAGCGAGGAACTCGGCGAGCACTTCGGCCTGTTCGTGCAGTACCCCGGTGCCTCCGGTCGGGTCTGGAACCCCGCGGCCGTCATCGCGGCGAGCAAGGCGCAGGGCGCCCTCGTCGTCGTGGCAGCCGATCTGCTCGCCCTCGCGCTCATCACCTCGCCGGGCGAGCTCGGCGCAGACGTCGCCGTCGGCACCAGCCAGCGTTTCGGCGTTCCGATGGGCTTCGGCGGACCGCACGCCGGCTACATGGCCGTGCGCGCCGGTCTCGAGCGCCAGATGCCCGGCCGCCTCGTCGGCGTGTCCAAGGATGCCGTCGGCCACCCCGCCTACCGCCTCACCCTCCAGGTGCGCGAGCAGCACATCCGCCGCGAGAAGGCGACCTCGAACATCTGCACCGCGCAGGTGCTGCTGGCCGTCATGGCGAGCATGTTCGCGGTCTACCACGGCCCCGCCGGCATCCGCCACATCGCCGTCGGCACCGCGCAGAAGGCGCGCGCCCTCG
The DNA here is from genome assembly GCA_040511515.1 of Microterricola sp. Lineage (GTDB taxonomy): Bacteria > Actinomycetota > Actinomycetes > Actinomycetales > Microbacteriaceae > Microterricola. Next base: position 2,403 of record JBEVGZ010000302.1, on the reverse strand, counting down.
CCGATGTGCTCACCGGCTACGGCCTGACCCTGGTCAGCGACGACTTCTTCGACACGATCCGCGTGCACGTTCCCGGCCTGGCCTCGACCGTCATCGAGCGCGCTCGCAACCGCGGCTACAACCTGTGGGAGGTCAGCGAGGCCACCATCGCGATCTCCGTCGACGAGACCACGACCGAGGCCGACCTCTCGCTCATCGCCGAGGCGTTCGGCCTGCCGGAGCGCACGCCCGTCACGGTCGACCCCTCCGTGCTGCCGGCCATCGCCGCCGGTGAACTGCGCCGCACGAGCAGCTACCTCGGCCACCCGGTGTTCAACTCGCACCACTCCGAGACGCAGATGATGCGCTACCTCAAGACGCTCGCCGACCGCGATTATGCGCTCGACCGCGGCATGATCCCGCTCGGCTCCTGCACCATGAAGCTCAACGCGGCCACCGAGATGGAGGCCGTCACCTGGCCCGAATTCGCCGGCCTGCACCCCTTCGCCCCCGAGGCCGATGTGCGCGGATCGCTCGCGCTGATCGAGCAGCTCGAGACGTGGCTCGCCGAGGTCACCGGCTACGACTCCGTGTCGCTGCAGCCGAACGCCGGCAGCCAGGGTGAGCTCGCCGGACTCCTCGCGATCCGCGGCTACCACCGTTCCAACGGTGAGCTCGAGCGCACCGTCTGCCTCATCCCCTCCAGCGCCCACGGCACGAATGCGGCATCCGCCGTTCTTGCGGGTATGAAGGTCGTCGTCGTCGCCTGCGACGAGCTCGGCAACGTCGACCTCGATGACCTGCGGGCCAAGATCGCGCTGCACGCCGACGAGCTCTCCGCGCTCATGATCACCTACCCGTCGACGCACGGCGTCTACGAGCACGAGGTCACCGCCATCACCCAGGCCGTGCACGACGCGGGCGGCCAGGTGTACGTCGACGGCGCCAACCTCAACGCCCTGCTCGGCTTTGCCCGCTTCGGCGACTTCGGCGGCGACGTCTCGCACCTCAACCTGCACAAGACGTTCTGCATCCCGCACGGCGGCGGCGGCCCCGGCGTCGGCCCGGTCGCGGCCAAGGCGCACCTCGCCCCGTTCCTGCCGGGCCACCCGCTCGCGCAGCGCGCCGACCACGGCCCGTTCGTGCACGCGGGCGGTCCCATCTCGGCTGCGCCGTACGGCAGCCCGAGCATCCTCCCGATCACGTGGGCGTACATCCGCATGATGGGCGCAGAGGGGCTCAAGCAGGCCACCGGTGCGGCCGTGCTGAGCGCCAACTACATCGCGGCGCGCCTCGGCGAGCACTACCCGGTGCTCTACACGGGTGACAACGGTCTGGTCGCACACGAGTGCATCCTCGACCTGCGCCCCCTCACCGAGGCGACCGGCGTGACCGTCGATGACGTGGCCAAGCGTCTCGTCGACTACGGCTTCCACGCCCCGACCATGTCGTTCCCCGTCGCGGGCACGCTCATGGTCGAGCCGACCGAGTCCGAGGACCTCGGCGAGATCGAGCGCTTCATCGAGGCCATGATCTCGATCAAGGCCGAGGCGGATGCCGTCGCCGCCGGCGTCTGGCCGGCCGACGACAACCCGCTGCGCAACGCCCCGCACACGGCGCAGTCGGTCGTGACCGGAGACGACGGCTCCGGCGAGTGGACCCACCCGTACAGCCGCGAAACCGCCGTCTACCCGGTGCGCTCGCTCATCCGGAACAAGTACTGGGCGCCGGTGCGCCGCATCGACCAGGCCTTCGGCGACCGCAACCTCGTGTGCGCCTGCCCGCCGCCGGAGGCCTTCGCCTAAGCGGCATCGCGTCGCTCGTCCCAGAGACCGCACATCCGATTGCATCCGGCCCGAAACGGGCGGGATCGCCATCGGATGTGCGGTCTCTGTCTGTACGTGGGGGAGGGCGTCAGGCGATTCGCGGAAGGTCTGGCGAGTGCCGGGACGCGGGGGTAATCTGAGCACAACTCATCTATGGAGGAGGCTCTCATGCTTCTGGCGGATCTTCTCTGGGCAGGCGCGGGCCTGAGCCTGATCGGCACGCTCGCCGCGGTGGTCGCTCTGATTCCCGATGCCGTCGATGCCCGCGCCGATCGACTGCAGCACAGCGATCCTGGCACGGCGGCCGCGCTGCGCCGTGCACGTGCGATGAGCGAGTTCGGCAGCAGCGAGGGGCTGCTCTTCGACGGCTCGCTGGTGGCGTGCACCCCGACGCGGCGCAGCGGCATCACCTTGCGCGTTCTCGGCGATGACGAGGAGTCGGATCACGCCGTTGCCGTTCGTGCGGCCGCAGCGCCGCAACCGGTCGAGGCTCCGAGGGCCGATGTCGTCAGCCGGCCGCGAAGAGCGCCGGCCACCACATCACGGCGAGTGGGTAGCCGACGAACGAGGCGACGTCCAGAACCCAGTGTGCGATGAC
>JBEVGZ010000301.1:0-3714 GCA_040511515.1 Microterricola sp. | reverse complement strand
GCTTCGAACGCCTCGCGGATGGCGACGCCCCAGACGCGGTCGTCGCCGAACTGCTGGCCGGCGGGATGACGCAGCTCATCGTCACGCTGGACGCCGACGGCTGCATCGTCCACAACAGCGATGGTCAGACGGTGGTCGGCGGCATTGCAGCCACCGTCGTCGATGTGACCGGCGCAGGCGACACCTTCTGCAGCGCATTCCTGTTCGCGTTGGACCGCTCAGGCGACCCGAGCATCGCGGCCCGGTTCGCCAACGGCGCCGGAGCCAGGGCCACCGAGGCGCACGGCGCGCGGTCCGGTGTCGGCACGGTCGGCGACGTTCTCGAGTACCTCACAGCCGTCGGACCGGACACCGCGGCCCTGGCCGCGGCCCTCCTGCCCCGGCGTCCGGTGATCTGACGCACCGGGCGCACCCCGCACCCTTCTCACCCCCCCCGAAATGGAGAAACCAAGTCAGCACCCCGCACCACCACGCGTCTGCTGCTCGGGGCCGCAGCGTCCCTGACGGCCGTCAGCCTCGTCGGCTGCGTGCAGAACGCACCGACCACCGCGGCGCCGACCGGCGAAGCCATCGCAGTGACCGCCGACGACGCCGTCGCAGCGCTCGTACCTGCAGCCATCGGTGATTCCGGCACCCTGCGTGTCGGCGTCAACCTCACCTACTCGCCGAACGAGTTCAAGACGCCGGAGGGCGAACCGACCGGATGGGCCATCGAGCTGATGGACGCCGTCGCCGCGAAAATGGGCCTCGAGGTCGAGTACTCGCCCGCCGCATTCGACAACATCCTCCCCGGTGTCATCGGCGGCAAGTACGACGTCGGCCAGGGCTCATTCACCGACACGAAGGAGCGCGAGAAGATCGTCGACTTCGTGAACTACTACTCGGCCGGAACCCGCTGGGCGGCGCAGACGGGCAGCACGCTCGACCCCGAGAACGCCTGCGGCCTCACGATCGCGGCCGGCGCAACGACCTACCAGGAGACGAACGACCTCCCGGCACGCTCCGAGGCCTGCGTCGCCGCGGGCAAGGAGCCGATCACCATCCTGAAGTTCGACACCCAGGACGCGATCACGAACGCGGTCGTGCTCGGCCAGGCCGACGGTTTCGCCGCCGACTCGCCCGTCACCGCCTACGCCGTCGCGGCCACCGACGGCAAGCTCTCCCTGGTTGGCGAGCAGTACGACTCGGCGCCGTTCGGCTTCGCAATCCCGAAGGATGCCGGCACGCTGGCCGAGGCCGTTGAGGCATCCGTGCAGGCCATCATCGATGACGGCAGCTACGCCGCCATCCTCGAGAAGTGGGGCGTGCAGGACGGCGCCGTCGCGGAAGCCGGCATCAACGGCGCCATCTTCTAGGCGCCGCAGGCACGCCTCGACGTGCTCAGCGCCAGCGGGAACGTTCGTCCTCCCGCGGCGCGAGCACGACGGCATCCGCCCCACCGTCCCAGACTTTCACGGGGCGGGTGCCGTCCCACGCCGGCCAGCCGGGGTCGCCCGTCGCGGCGAATCGCACCCACGCGGCATGCATGGCGTCGGCGAGACGTTGCGGTGCCTCAGCACCTGCCATCGCCGCCGCATCCGGGCTCCGCAGGCTGTCGAAGACGAAGCCGAGTTCCAGGGCATGGCACGCACCCAAGTCATCGATGGGGGAGCGCCAGGCGAATTCGTAGACGTAGCTCGGTGCCGCGTTCGCGCGGAGCCTCGCATCGGCGAGACGGTTCAGTGGGATCCGCAGCAGCAGGTCCGTCGCCAGCGCCCCGAACAGCTCTCCGATGCTGCACCCCGGGCGGTTGCGTCGGTAGAGGGCCACCGTCGCGGCGCTGATCCGGAACTTCGCCATCGCGACGGCGATGTGCAGCCGGCCGATCTTCTCGATCAGCCCGGTCGGGATGAACCAGAGCCGGTACTCCTCGGTGTTCGCCCCCATCAGCACCGGGATCGATGCACCGGCGCCCGCGTCCAGGGCGTCCCGCGGATGCTGCGGCACGTTCTCTCCGCCGATTGTCAGGTTGAACGCCGGTCCGCCGGTGATCGGCGTCGTGCCGGCCGTCGCGCGTCGCTGGGCGGCAAGCAGCGCGGCGGGGGAGAACTCGGCGAATGCGCCGCGGTTCTGCTCGATCTTGAGCAGTTTCGCCATGATCCGTGTCACGGCACCGGAAACGGCGGGTCGACGCGCGTCTGGTGGCCCGCTCTGCATGATCGCCCGGTCGAAGAGGGACGCGGCATCCGGCAGCGCGAGCAGCGCGGCGATCGAGATCGCCCCCGCTGATTCGCCCATGACGGTGACCCTGCTCGGGTCGCCCCCGAATGACCAGATGTTCCTGCGCACCCAGCGCAGGGCGGCGATCTGATCGGCGAGGCCGAGGTTCGTCTCCGCGCCGTCGAGCACCGAGAAGCCCTCGCTGCCGAGACGGTAGTTCACCCCGACGAAGACGACGCCGTCCCGTGCGAAGGTCGTGCCGTCGTAGATCGGCAGGGCGTTGCTGCCACGGGTGAGCGAGCCCCCGTGGATCCAGACGATGACCGGCGCGAGTTCGGCGCCGCTGCGCTCCGGAGCCCAGATCGCGAGATTGAGGATCTCCTCCCCGGCGATGGATGCCGTGCCGAGGAATTTCTCCATGCCTCCCGCATACGGCAGCTGGGGCGCTGTTGCCCCCATTCGCCTGCAGTCCCGCTCGCCGCTCCAGCTCTGCACCGGCTGTGGCGGCCTGAATCGGTTCTCGCCGAACGGCGCCGCGGCGTACGGGACGCCGAGATAGCGGTGCACGCCATCGATGAAGAGGCCCTGGATGCGGCCGCTCTCCACCTCCATGCTGATCTCGTGATCGGTCATATCGCTCCTCTGCGAATCCGGTAGCACCACTGTGCCATGAGCCGGGTCGAAAACGGCGAAGCCATGACAAGCGCGTAAACTCGACAGGTACCGCCGGAACAGGTGGTCGTGTCAGAAAGGCGGTGAGGCGTGAGCCTTCTCGAGACGATCAAGGGTCCCAGAGACCTCGACGCACTCTCGAAAGACCAGCTCGTGCAACTCGCCGCCGAGATCCGCGAGTTCCTGGTTCAGAACGTCGCGAAGACCGGAGGGCACCTCGGCCCGAACCTCGGCGTGGTCGAGATGACGATCGCCATGCACCGAGTCTTCGATTCGCCGCGCGACGCGATGGTCTTCGACACCGGCCACCAGTCCTATGTGCACAAGCTGCTGACCGGACGCCAGGACTTCAGCACGCTGCGCCAGCGTGGCGGCCTCGCCGGCTACCCGCAGCGCTCGGAATCCGAGCACGACATCGTCGAGAGCTCACACGCCTCCAGCTCGCTCAGCTGGGCCGACGGCATCTCGCGGGCATTCAGCATGACCGGCCAGCGTGACCGCCACGTGATCGCCGTCGTCGGCGACGGTGCACTCACCGGCGGCATGACCTGGGAAGCACTCAACAACATCACCGACGACAACGCTCGCCGGCTGATCATCATCGTCAACGACAACGGTCGCTCATACGCGCCGACGATCGGCGGCATGGCACGCTTCCTCAACACGGTGCGCACCCGTCGGAGCTACCGCAATCTCTATATCTCCAGCCGCAGGGCTTTCGACAAGCTGGGCGGCCCCGGCCGCGCCGTCTACCGCGGTGTGCGCGGCGGACTTCACGGCTTCCTCAGCCGCTTCTCCAACAACGAAGCGCTGTACTCCAACCTCGACATCAAGTACATCGGG
>JBEVGZ010000300.1:0-8600 GCA_040511515.1 Microterricola sp. | reverse complement strand
GCGATGTCGAAGCAGATGGCGATGCCGGCGAGGATCCCGTTGATGTCGAAGACGTTCGACTGCGTGCCGATCTCGTAGTCGCGGCTGATCAGGTCGATCAGGTCCGGGGCGAATGGGCGCCAGAAATCGCGGTCAGGCATGTACTCGGCGAAGGGAACCGGGTGCACCTTGTCGTAGACCTGCACCGCTCCCTCCCCCGCCTTCCAGAGCAGGGAGCTGTTGTAGTACTTGTCGTCGCGCAGGGTGATGGTGCCGACGACGAGCGGTGCCTGCATCCGTTCGCTGATGCTGTCGAGAGTTCGCGCAGCCAGATCGCTGCGCAGTGGGTCGATGTCGGAGCCGTTCTCCGGCCAGACGACCATGTCGACGTCCTCGCCGACCAGCGGAAGGGTCTCGCTGACGTGATTGGCGAGAATCTCGCCTGGCACGTAGTCGGCGAAGAGCCCGGCGTTCGCGTTGCCCTGCACGGCGGCGAGCCGCGTCGTGCCCGACTGCAGCACCGGCCACGCCGGAATCGCGATGAGCAGGGCGATCGCCGCGACGGCGATGCCGCCGCGCCAGCTGAAGGACAGCGTGCGCTCACGGAGCAACTGCACGCCGAGTGCGGCCAGCCACGCGATCAGGAAGCTGAGCCCTGAGGCGCCGACCAGGCTGAGCAGCCCGGCGAACGGGCCCTCGGTCTGGGAGAGAGCGAGCCTGCCCCAGGCGAAACCGCCGTACGGCCACACCGCGGCGATCGCCTCTCTCGCGGTCCACAGGCCCGCGACGACCACCGGAACCATGCCGAGGCGGCCGAGCCGTGACGGCCACACCCTGGGACCCCAGCGCAGCACGACCGAGATCATCGCGACGGCGATCGAGAAGAAGATGGCCTGCAGCACGGCGAGTGCGACCCAGGGCAGCGGCCCCAGGTACAGCGTCAACCAGTGGATGTGGGTCAGCCAGAAGGTCAGGCCGGCGATGAGCCCGAGCAGCCAGCCCATCCACGGTCCGCGGCCGAGCAGCGTCGTGAACAGCAGAGCGACCGCGACCGGCGCGAGCGGCCAGATCCCGGTGTCGGGGAAGGCGCCGTCCAGCAGCGCGCCGGATGCCGCAGCCAGCGGCATCGCGAGCCAGATCGGATACAGAGGCACGCCGCGCACACCGATACCCTTCGTCACCACCTGCACAGCCTATGCGACCGAGGAGTAGGCAACGATGCCGCGTCGTATGGAGTCCATGGCATGGCGGGCATTGGCGGCGACCGGGTTGTCGGCAACGACGGAGAGTTGGTCGAGCAGGTCGATCGTCTGTTTCGTCCACCGCACGAAGTCGCCGGCCGCCATGTCGGCATCGCTCAGCACCTCGCCGAGTGGGGCGCCCTTCGCCCACTTCCACATCGCAAGCGCCAGGCCGGTGGCAGGCGGCTCGCTGCCGGGAAGCTTGTGCTCGCGCTCGAGGTCGTCCAGATCGCTCCAGAGGGTGCCGGTGGCGTCGAAGGCCTCGAGGAACGCACCGCGCGGCAGGTAGCGCTCCGAGAGCGTTCCCTCGTCGCGGCGCGGCTCGTAGACGAGCGTCGTCGCCATCGCGGCCAGGCTGGGGGCGTCGAGCTTGTCCCAGAGGCCGCGCCGCAGCGACTCGGCCACGAGCAGGTCGCGTTCGCCGTAGATGCGGCGCAGCATGCGCCCGCTCTCGCTCGCCGTCAGCTTGCCGCTGGCATCCCTGACGAGGTAGCCGAAGCCGAGCAGCAGATCGGTCACCCGGTCGAAGACGCGGGCGACGGCGCCGGTCCGCGAGCGGATCTGCGCCTTGAGGGCGTCGTTCTGCTTCTTGAGCTTGAACCAGCGCTCTGCCCAACGGGCGTGCACCTCGCGGTCGGGGCAGCTGTGGCATCCGTGTGCCCGCATTTTCTTGCGCAGCCCGTTGAGTTCCTTCTGCAGCTTGTCGCGGGCGGCCCGCGACTGCTGATCGGCGCGGGAGGCCTGCTTCTCGAGATCGCTGAGGGTGCGCCGGATGCCGGCGTATTCGACGAAGTCGCCGAGGTGGCAGGTCATCGACTGGGCGTAGCCGTCCAGCGACTCCTGCTGCTGGCGCGCGGTGCGGGCGAGGTCGACGACGGCCCGGTCGGCCTGGAACTGGGCGAAGGAGGATTCGAGGATGTCGCGGGCGCGCGATCGCCCGAACTGCTCGATCAGGTTGACAGCCATGTTGTACGTCGGGCGGAAGCTCGAGTTCATCGGGTAGCTGCGCCTGGAGGCGAGCGAGGCGACGGCCTGCGGGTCGAGGCCGTCCTGCCAGTGGATGACGGAGTGGCCCTCGACGTCGATGCCACGGCGCCCGGCACGCCCGGTGAGCTGGGTGTACTCCCCCGGTGTGATCGGAACCCTGGCCTCGCCGTTGAACTTCTCGAGCTTCTCCAGCACGACGGTGCGGGCAGGCATATTGATGCCGAGCGCGAGGGTCTCGGTGGCGAAGACGGCCTTGACGAGCTTGCGCTGGAACAGCTCCTCGACCACCTCCTTGAACGCGGGGAGCATTCCGGCGTGGTGGGCGGCGACGCCCCGCTCGAGACCCTCGAGCCACTCCCAGTAGCCGAGCACCGCGAGGTCCTCGTCGAGCAGGGTGCGGCAGCGATCCTCGACGATGGCGCGGATCTCGTCGCGCTCGTGCGCCTCGGTCAGCCGAACGCCGGCGCGGAGCACCTGGCGCACGGCCTGGTCGCAGCCGACGCGGCTGAAGATGAAGAAGATGGCCGGCAGCAGGTTCTTGCCGTCGAGCATCGCGACGACGGCGGAGCGATCGAGCTTGTGCGCCGATGCGGACGGCTGGTTGAAACCGCCGCGGTCGTGCCCGCGACGACCCCTGGTCGAGCGGGAGTTGATCGAGCGCGAGCCGCCCTTGGCCAGCTGCACCAGCTCGGGGTTCACCCTGTTCGTGGCGGCGACGCCGGAGGAGTCGAAGAGATCCACCATGCGGCCCCTGGCCAGCACGTGCTGCTCGAGCGGGACGGGGCGCTCCTCCGAGACGATCACATCGGTGTCGCCGCGCACGGCCTGCAACCAGTCGCCGAATTCCTCGGCATTGGAGACGGTCGCGCTGAGGGCGACGAGCTTCACCTCGCTCGGCAGGTGGATGATCACCTCTTCCCAGACGGCACCGCGGAAGCGGTCGGCGAGGTAGTGCACCTCGTCCATCACGACGAAGGCCAGGTCGGCGAGCAGATCCGAGTCGGCGTAGAGCATGTTGCGCAGCACCTCGGTGGTCATCACCACGATGCGCGCACCGGAGTTGATGTTGGTGTCACCGGTGAGCAGCCCGACGTTCTCCGGGCCGTAGTCTGCGACGAACTCCTGGAACTTCTGGTTACTCAGCGCCTTCATGGGCGCCGTGTAGAAGACCTTCGCCGACGGCTCCTGCATTGCCTGGTACACCGCGAACTCGGCCACGATCGTCTTGCCTGCACCGGTCGGTGCCGCGACGAGCACGCTGCGCCCGGCCTCGAGCGAGGAGCACGCCGCCTTCTGAAAGGGGTCGAGATCGAAGCGCTGCAATTCGCGGAACGCCTGAACGAGGGGCGTCCGCTGATTCAGACGAGAGGCCGCGTACCGCTCGGCCGGGGAGAGTGTGGTCACGCCCCTAGCCTAGATCGGCGTACTCGGCCTCCAGCGCAGCCGCGCGCTTGGCGGCCCGCCGATCGTGCAGATACGCGATGCCGTATGCCAGGAAGTAGAGCAGCACCATCGGGATGGCGAGCATGAACATGGAGACGACGTCGGCGGCCGGGGTCGCGATGGCCGTGAAGAGGCAGATGACCAGGATCGCGATCCGCCACGACTTGATGATGGAGGCCGCGCTCAGGATGCCGGCGAAGTTCAGCAGGACGATGAAGACCGGCAGCACGAAGGCAACGCCGATGGCGAGCATCAGCTTCAGAACGAAGTTGAAGTACGCGGTCGCCTCGAAGTAGGTGACGGTGTCGGTCGGAGCGAAGCTGGCCATCAGGCCGACGATGTTCGGCAGCACGATCCAGCCGGCCGCGCAGCCGACGAAGAATAGCGGGACGGCGGTGAAGAAGAAGCCGAAGGTGTAGCGCTTCTCCTTGCCGGTGAGGCCGGGCGTGAGGAAGGCGAAGATCTGGTACAGCCACATCGGGCTGGAGAGGATCAGGCCGGAGTACAGCGAGATCTGCAGCCGCAGGTCGAACGCCGAGGTGATGTGCGGGTAGTTGATCTCGGCCTTGCGGTGCTGGGCCTCTGCCATCGCCGTTACGGGCTCCCGCAGCTGCTCCCAGATCCACTCGGAGAGCATCCAGCCGATCGCTGCGCCGATGACGACGCCGATGGCCGCGAGAAAGAGCCGCTTGCGGAGCTCAAGGAGATGAGCGCCAAGCGGCATCTTGCCTTCGCGGCTGCGGCGCGTGTCGCGTTCAGACACTCGTTATGGCTTGGGAGTTGTGTCGGATGCCGCGGGCTCTGCGCCCTCGGTCGACGCGTCCTTCGCTGCGGCATCCGGCTTGATCTCAGACTTGAGGATCTTCATCGACTGACCGAGGCTGCGCGCCAGGGCGGGAAGTTTGGGTGCGCCGAAGAGAAGCAAGATCACCACGAGGATGATGATTGCGTGCCATCCGGTGAGGTTGTTAAGCATGTGGTTGAGTCCAATTTTCGGCGGAACGTACGAGTAGTTTACCCCGCGTAATGCGCTTGTCGCGGCGGCGTTGCCGCTTTTCAGCCCGAATGACGCGGTTCTGTTGCACAACGATGGCGAGGTCGGCGCTCGGCTGAAAGACTGCCGAGGGCGTGCGGCCCGGTGCCACGCCGTCCAGCTGTGCATCGAGCACGGTGAGCGCGTCGCCCAGGGCGCTGAGCTCCTCGGCCGCCGCCATCGTCTTGCGGAACAGCACGACCGCGAAGTACGCGAGCATGCCGAGCATGCCGAGGATGAGACCACCCCAGATCAGCCACCAACTCCACCACGGCATGGTCAGTCCTCGTCACCCTCGTACTGTGCAGCCCCGGCGGCCGCCCACTCGGCGACGACGCGACGCGCCTCGTCGGGCGCGACCACGGTGACGAGGCCAGGCAGCCCCGCAACGAGGCGCTTCAGCCCGTGGTAGTGCGAGACGCGGATGGTGACGCGCACGCGGTCGCCGTCACGCTTCTTGCGGGCGCCTGGCGTGATGTAGTCGCTCAGAACGGGCAGGGCGTCGCTCGGGAGCTCCAACTCGACGCGCAGATCGTCGTCGGAGACGGCGAAGAGCGTGCTCGGCAGCACGACCTCGTCGCCGTGGCGGGAGACCGGCTGCTCCGTTCCCCGCAGCTCGGTGATGCGGTCCAGGCGGAAGGTGCGGACGGCGTTGCGCAGGTGGCACCACCCGCGCAGGTACCAATCCTGATCGACGGACTCGATGCGCAGCGGGTCGACCCGCCTGGACTCCCTGTCGCCGCGGGCGTTGAGGTAGGAGAACTCGACCTGGGTGCCGCGGCCGACCGACGTCTGCAGGATGTCGAGTTGCTCGACGCTGGCGTCGGCTGCGGTCGCCGTCTCGCTCACGGCGAGCTGGCTGGGCGCAGCCGACGCTCCCCGGGTGAGCTTGGCCATCAGGGTCGCGATGGCGTCGCGCTTGCCGTGTTCCGGCAGGGCCGCGAGGTACTGGAGCCCCGCGATGAGGGCGGCGGCCTCCCGGGCGGAGAAGCGTGGTGCGTCGTCGAGGGCGACCTGGTGCGTGAGCACGATCGTGTCGTGGTCGAGGAACTCGTCCCACGCGATGTCGAAGAGATCGCCGTGCTGGTACTGCTTGGTCTCCCCCGGCACGCCGGAGACGGCGATCAGTGCGACGGCGTCGCGGATGCGCTCAGGGGAGACACCGAAGTGGGCGGCGGCATCCGTCACGCTCACCCTGTCGTGGTCGAGCAGATAGGGAACGAGCGCGAGCAGCAGCGCCAGCTTGTCCTGGGCGCGGAACACGGCGCTCATGCGCCGACCTCCGCGGTGTGCAGTTCGCGTACCTGGTTCAGGCGTTGCCGCACGGCCTGGCGCAGCGGAGCCGGCGAGAGCACGAGGACCTCGGGGCCGAAGCCGCTGAGCTCATCGGCGAAGATGTCGAGGTCGGTGAAGTGCACCGCGCATTCCACGGTGTCAGCCTCCCCCGCCTGCGTCACATCGCTGCCCGGCCGCTTCGCCAGGCGGAGCTCTGCGTCGCTGCCTGCGAGCACCCGCAGCGTTGCGACATTGCCCTGCCACACGCGCTCGAGTTCGGCCAGCGAATTCTCGGCCTGCCCTGGCCCCGGCACCTCGAATGGGGCGCCGGGAACAACCTCGACGGCTCCGACGATGCGCGAGAGCAGGAAGGTGCGCGGTGCCCTGGCCCGCTGGTCGAAGGCACTGAGGTGCCAGCGCCCCTCGTGGACGACCAGGGCGAGCGGTTCGACGGTGCGCAGCAGGGGCTTCTTCTGCCCCGGCTTCAGGTAGAGGAAGCGCACGCGCTGGTGCCGGTCGAGTGCCTGGGTCAGCGGCGTGAACGCCGCCTCGCGCACACGCAGCCGCGGCGCGTAGCCGATGACGGCGTCATCCGTGTCGATGCCGAGGGAGCGGAGCTTGGTGATCGCGCGGCGGGAATCCTCGGAGAGCGAGCCCTCGCGCCACACGGCGGCGGCGAGTCCGAGCAGCGTGATCTCCTCCGAGGAGAAGGAGATGTCGGCCGGCAGCTCGTACAGCGCCTTGGGGATCCGGTACCTGGCTGCCTGGGTGTCGCCCGGCCGCTCCGGCGAGTCGAGGGTCTCCAACGGGATCCCGAGCTCGCGGATGTCGTCCTTGTCGCGCTCGAATTGGCGCTCGAGGCTCGCGTTGTTGCCGCCGAGCACGTAGCGCTGGCGGTAGCCCTGCACGGTGGAGAGGATCTCGGCCTTGCCGAGGCCCTGCTCGCTCGCGAGCAGGGCCAAGACCAGGCTGAACAGCCGCTCTTCGACCGAGACCGCGCTGGCGTCCATGATGGTTAGACGATGCCGAGGATGTCGACGACGAAGACGAGGGTCGAGTTGGGCGGCACCGCGCCGTTGCCCTGCTCGCCGTAACCGAGCTCCGGCGGGATCACGGCGATGATCTGCGAACCGACCTGCTGGCCGATGAGTGCGTCGGCGAAGCCCGTGATGACGCCGTTCTGCACGGTCTCCGAACCGGCGGCCGCAGCGAAGACCGCGGGTGCGCCGCGGGTCCAGCTGGAGTCGAAGACCTCCTTGGTGTCCCAGAGAACGCCGGTGTAGTGCACGACGACCTGGTCGCCCTCGTCGATCGTCTCGCCGTCGCCCTGCTTGAGCACGGCGACCTCGAGGTCGGTCGGGGCCGCAGAGGAGGGGATCGTGATGCCGGGAACGCCATCGGCGTCGAGCACGACGGCCGGCATGCCTTCTTCCGCAGCCTGCGGGGTGCCGTTCGCGCGCGGCAGGTAGCTCCGGTTCACGTCGATGACGAAGACGAGGGAATCCTCTGGCGCGACGCCGAGCTGCGGGTTGCCTGCCTCACCGAATGCGTCCTCCGGCGGCACGACGAGCGTGACGCGGGAACCCTCTGTCGCACAGAGCAGGCCCTGCTGCACGCCCGGCATGAGCTGACCGTCGACCAGCGCGAAGGAGAGTGCCTGCGAGCCGTCGTACTCCGACTGCTCGATGAGCTCGCCGCTCGTGCCGTTGTAGACGCTCCAGTCGATGCTGACCTGCTGGCCCTCGACCGTGCCGAGGCCCTCGCCCTCGCGCACAACGGTGCGCTCGGTGTTGGAGACCTTGAGCGGGGTCGGGAAGTCGACGGTGGGCTTGGCGCCCTCGTCGCCGCTGACCTTCACGATCGTCGACGACTCGCCAGACGGCACCGCGCTCTCGCAGCCCGGGCCCGTGCTGGGCGCGCAGGCGGTCAGGCTCACGGCGAGCAAGCCGGCGGAGATGAGCAGTGCGGGGATCTTGCGCACGAGTCCTCGTTTCGATGCAGTGGGTGTCGTGGAACGGATGGTGCGAGTCTGGCGACCCTGCACAAGTTTAGTCAGCGTTGGCCTCAGGCTCGGCGTCGGGCTCGATGTCGTCGGCCTCGCGTGCTTTGGAGAGCTCGGCGCCCGCCGTTGCTGCGCGCACGCGCTTGCGCAGGCTCTTGGCGCTGACGCTGCGCTCACCGAGGCTGCCCGGCGTCCACAGTTCGACGTCCTCCTCGCTGAAGTCCGTCTTGGACGGCCGGCGCTTGAGCTCTGGCAGCACAGCTCCCGGAGCGAGGCGGCGGGCGGTGAGCAGGAATCCGGTGTGCCCGATCATGCGGTGGTCAGGGCGGACGGCCAGGCCCTCGACGTGCCAACCGCGCACCATCGTCTCGCTGGAGTCTGGGTTCGTGTAGTCGCCCGTCGCGCGGATCGCTTCCGCGACGCGGGAGAGCTGGGTGACGGTGGCCACGTAGCAGAGCAGCACGCCGCCCGGCTTGAGGGCGAGCGACACGGCTGGCAGGCACTCCCAGGGGGCGAGCATGTCGAGCACGACGCGGTCGACGCTGCCGGGCTCCGTGACCTCTGGCAGCGCGTCGGAGAGGTCGCCGAGGGTGATCGACCAGTTCTCGGGGTCGTAACCGAAGAAGGTGGCCGCGTTGCC
>JBEVGZ010000299.1:0-8152 GCA_040511515.1 Microterricola sp. | reverse complement strand
GATCGGCGCGGCATCCGCCGGACTCACCGGCGTCTGGTTGAACCGCGACGCCACCACGCCATCCCCAGAGGATGCCGCCGAAGCCCGCGCCCTCGGCGTCCTGGAGATCGCCTCTCTCGACGAGCTCACCCCGGCCCTTCTCGCCCGCTGAGGCTGCTCATAGCCCCTGCCGTCCCGCACCGAGACGCCTGCGCACGTGTCAGGGCTTCGGGGGCTGCCTCGTTCCTCGGCTGCTCCCTCAAGCCAGCGTGAGAGTGCGCGTCGGCTCGGGCGGAACCCCCGACCGGGTTGCCGCGGCATCCGCGCCCGAAATGCCCGAAGCCCCCGCACTCATGACGAGTGCGGGGGCTTCGGGGTTTCGACAAGCTCAACCACCGGGGGCAAGCTCAACCAACGGGGGCAAGCTCAAGCAGCGGAGCTACTACTTGACGTCGTCGTCGACCCAGTCGAGGGTCTTCGTGACGGCCTTCTTCCAGTTGCGGTAGAGACGGTCGCGCTCGCCCGACTCCATGTTCGGCTCCCAGCGCTTGTCTTCCTGCCAGTTCTTGGCGAGGTCGTCCAGGTCGCTCCAGAAACCGACGGCGAGGCCGGCGGCGTACGCCGCGCCGAGCGCCGTGGTCTCGGCGACGACGGGGCGCACGACGGGAACGTTCAGGATGTCGGCCTGGAACTGCAGCAGCGTGTTGTTCGCCGTCGCACCGCCGTCGACCTTGAGCTCGGTCAGCGGAACGCCGGAGTCGGCGTTGACCGCGTCGATGACCTCGCGGGTCTGGAACGCGATCGCCTCGAGGGCTGCACGCGCGATGTGACCCTTGTTGACGTAGCGGGTCAGGCCGACGAGCGCGCCGCGGGCGTCTGCACGCCAGTGCGGGGCGAAGAGGCCGGAGAACGCGGGCACGAAGTACGCGCCACCGTTGTCGTCGACGGTGTTCGCGAGCTCCTCGATGTCGGCGGCCGACTCGATGATGCCGAGGTTGTCACGCATCCACTGCACGAGCGAACCGGTGACGGCGATCGACCCTTCGAGCGCGTAGTGCACTGGCGCATCGCCGAGCTTGTAGCCGACGGTCGTCAACAGACCGTTCTTGGAGTGGACGATCTCCTCACCGGTGTTGAAGATGAGGAAGTTGCCGGTGCCGTAGGTGTTCTTGGCCTCGCCGGTAGCGAAGGCGGCCTGGCCGAAGGTCGCGGCCTGCTGGTCGCCGAGGATGCCGGCGATCGGGGTCTCGCGGAGCAGCGAGTGCTCGTCGGCGTGACCGTAGACCTCGGAGGAGGACTTGATCTCGGGCAGCATCGAGCGCGGAACACCGAAGATCGCGAGGATCTCGTCGTCCCACTGCAGGGTCTCGAGGTCCATGAACATGGTGCGCGACGCGTTGGTGACGTCCGTCGCGTGCACGCCGCCGTCGACGCCGCCGGTCAGGTTCCAGAGAACCCAGCTGTCGGTGGTGCCGAACAGGAGCTCGCCGGCATCCGCAGCCTCACGGGCACCGGGAACGTTCTCGAGGATCCAGACGATCTTCGTACCGGAGAAGTAGGTGGCCAGCGGGAGGCCGACCTTCTGCTTGAAGCGCTCGGTTCCGCCATCGGCCGCGAGGCGGTCGACGATGTCCTGGGTGCGGGTGTCCTGCCAGACGATGGCGTTGTAGACGGCCTCGCCGGTGTTCTTGTTCCACACGACAGCGGTCCCGCGCTGGTTGGTGATGCCGACGGAGGCGATGTCGTGACGCGTGAGGTTCGCCTTGGACAGTGCCTGGCCGATCACCTCACGGGTGTTGTCCCAGATTTCCTTGGGGTTGTGCTCGACCCAGCCGGCCTGCGGGAAGATCTGCTCGTGCTCAAGCTGCCCGGTCGAGATGATCGATCCGGCCTTGTCGAACACAATGGCACGCGAGCTCGTGGTGCCCTGGTCAATGGCGAGTACGTAGTCAGCCATGGTGATAACTCCTTTGCTATCGGGTGAAGGTGTTGGCGGAAGTCGCTTAGGTGATGATCGGCAGCAGCACGAGTGCTGACCAACCGGCGATGAGGCCACCGATCAGCGGGCCGACGACGGGGACCCAGGAGTAGCTCCAGTCGGAGCCGCCCTTGCCCTTGATCGGGAGCAGGAAGTGCATGATGCGCGGGCCGAGGTCACGGGCAGGGTTGATGGCGTAGCCGGTCGGTCCACCGAGCGAGGCGCCGATGCCGATCACGAGGAGCGCGACGGGGAGCGCGCCGAGGGCGGCGAGGCCGCCACCGTCACCGTTGCGGCCGAAGCCGATGACGACGAAGACGAGCACGAAGGTGCCGATGATCTCGGTGACGAGGTTCCAGCCGTAGGAACGGATGGCGGGTCCGGTCGAGAAGACACCGAGCTTGTTGGCGGCATCCGGCTCAGCGTCGAAGTGCTGCTTGTAGGCCAGCCACACGAACGTGGCGCCGAGCATGGCACCGATCAACTGCGCGGCGATGTAGGCGAGCACCGAGACCGCGGAGACCGCGACCGTCGTGCCGAGCGCCGCATTGCCGAACTCCGTCGCGCCGTTGGCGACGAGGCCGACGGTGACGGCCGGGTTCAGGTGGGCACCGGAGGCGTACGACACGATGACACCGGCGAAGACCGCGAGGCCCCAGCCGATGTTCACCATCAGGAAGCCGCCACCGAGCCCCTTGTTCTTGGCCAGCGCGACGTTGGCGACGACGCCACAGCCGAGCAGCACGAGCATGGCGGTTCCCACCAGCTCCGAGAGGAACACAATTCCGAGGTTGTCCACGTTGACCTTCCAATTTGTTTCGTGACACTTCGCGTCGGAGAGTTCCTCTGCGAAAGGGGTGGATTCAGCGAATCCTGTAGAACCGTATCCGGCTCCGGCCTAGCGGGGCAGGCGTTTCGCATGCACATCCGTGCATTCTCCCGGCCGCCCCGCTGGACGTCTCGCCCGTTCTCGGGCGGTGGATCAGACCCCGGCGAGGCTCGAGGTCGACGTCGCGGTGCCGAGCCGCACGCCGTGAACCTCGGCGAGTTCCGCACGGGTCGATGCGATCTCCGTCGCCCGGCGGGTCTCATCCCAGCCGAGTCCTGCGGCCATGATGTCAGCCAGCTCGGTGAGCAGATCGGCGCTCAGCGCGCCGACGAAGGCGAGGCTGGTGCGGCGCAGCACGAGGTCGATCAGGTGGACGGGCTGCTCGGTGGCGACGATGTAGGCGATCTCGCGGCGCGAGTAGTCCTGGGCGCCGGCGAGGGCGGCATCCGGGGCCCCGTCGCCGTTGACCAGCTCCTCGATCATCGGCTCTGCACGCGTGCCGTAGCGGGCCAGGAGCTGGGCTGCGCGCTGGCGGCCGAGCTCTTCGCCGTTGCTCGCGAGCCAGACCTGGGTGGCCGCGTCGGTGGTCGGGAAGCCCTTGCCTCCGCCGATCGCGAGACCCTCGGTGCTCTGAGTGCGGGTACCGCCGATGATGCCGATGATGTCGGTGCTGAGGTGCTCGGCGAGTGCGCGGAACGTCGTCCACTTGCCGCCGACCAGGCTGAGCAGTGTCGTGCCGGGCAGCTCGGTGAGCGGGGTCTGCTCGATGCGGTAGTCACGCGAGACGAAACCGGGCGCCTCGTCGTCGTGGCGGGGCAGCGGGCGCACGCCGGAGAAGCGGAAGACGATCTCGGAGCGGTCGACGGGGATGGTCGGGAAAACGTGCGCGACGAGTTCGAAGAAGTAGTCGACCTCGGCCTCGGTGCAGCGGATCGGCTGCGTCATGTCGTGCTCGAGGTCGGTGGTTCCGACGAGCACGCGCCCCTTGAGCGGGTAGATGAGGACGATGCGGCCGTCCTCGTGCTCGAAGAAGATCTCGCGGCCATCCGTCGCCTCAAGCAGCGCCGGGTTGTCGAGCACGATGTGCGAGCCCTTGGTGCCGCCCATGTAGCTGCTCGGGCGGCCGAGTGCCTTGTTGGTGAGGTCGGTCCATGGACCGGTGGTGTTGACGATCACGTCGGCGGTCATGCTGAACACCTCGCCGGTGACGGTGTCGCGCAGGCGCACGCCGTCTTCGTCGATGCCGACGGCCTCGACGTAGTTCGCCGCGCGGGCGTGCGGGCCGGCGGCGAGACCGTCGTGCAGCACGTCGAGGGCGAGGCGCTCCGGGTCGTGCATCGACGCGTCGTAGTAGGTCGCCGTGTACTTGAGGTCGGGGTTCAGCGCCGGGAGCTGGCGCAGCGACTCCTTGCGGCCGCGGAACTCGTGCCGGGGAACGCTGCCGCCGTCGCGCGAGAAGGAGTCGTAGAGGCTGAGGCCCATCTTGATGAGCAGCGCGCCGCGCTCGGTCGGCTTGCCCGACTTGTGCGTCAGGAAGCGCAGCGGCGCCGAGAGGATTCCGGAGAAGGTCGAGAAGATCGGCACCGTGGTCTTCAGCGGCTTGACGTAGTGCGGGGCGATCTTGATGAGGCTGTTGCGCTCCTCGACCGATTCCTTGACCAGACGGAACTCGCCGTTCTCGAGGTAGCGGATGCCGCCGTGGATCATGTGTGATGAGGCACTGGACGCACCGGAGACATAGTCGCCGCGCTCGACGATGGCGACGTCGACACCCTGCAGGGCGAGATCGCGGAAGGTGGCGATGCCGTTGATGCCTGCACCGATGATCAGGACGCTGGCGTTCGGGCGCTGCTGCAGCGCCGCGACGGTGGCCCGCGCGTCAGGGGTGTGCTGTGCGGAGTTGGCCTGTGCCGACATCTCGATCTCTCGCTTTCCGACTCGCCGATCGCTCGGCGTCGTTCCTCAGATTCAGCTGCACGTGTTCAGCGTGCAGGGCGGGTTGCATCTTCGCCACCCCGTGTGTATGAATACATCTTGAACACATCCGCACAATCTTTCAAAGCTGCTGCACATATGTGCAGGGCGGATGCAGGGAGATGAAGACCAGCAATGAACGAGCTCGACGCGGCATCCGAAACCGCCAAGACCCGCGACGCCCTGCGCGCCGCGCACCTCTATTACATGCAGGACCTGACGATGGACGCGATCGCGCACGAGCTGCACACCTCGCGCTCATCGGTGTCCCGCCTACTGAGCCACGCCAGGGCCAGCGGCCTGGTCGACATCCAGATCCGCTCACCGCGGGACATGCCTGGCCGCATCGAAGAGGCGATCCGTGAGCGGCACGGCATCACGGCTCACGTCGTTCCGGTTCCGGAGAACGCCAGCGACGTCGACAGGCTCGAGCGGGTCGCCCTCTCCGCTGCACGAATTCTCGGCCAGTTCTTCGATTCGAACATGTCACTCGGCATCGCGTGGGGCTCGACGATGAGCGCGCTCAGCCGGCACCTCACCCCCAAGCAGACCCACAACTCCCAGATCGTGCAGCTGAACGGTGCGGGCAACATGCGCACGACCGGCATCCTCTACGCCTCCGAGATCCTGCGCCGCTTCGGTGATGCCTATGGCGCCCACGTTCAGCAGTTCCCCGTTCCGGCGTTCTTCGACGACCCCGCCACCAAGCAGGCCATGTGGCGCGAACGCTCGACCCAACGCGTCGTGCAGATGCAGGGCAGCATGGATGTCGCGCTCTTCGGCATCGGCTCGCCATTCGCCGAGGTGCCGAGCCACGTGTACGCCGGCGGGTACCTGGAGCCGGAAGACTTCCAGTCGCTCAGCCGCGACGGCGCGATCGGCGACGTCGCAACGGTGTTCTACCGGGCGGACGGGTCGACGGACGGCATCGGGCTCAACGAGCGCGGCACCGGGCCGAGCTTCGAGGCGCTGCGGCGGACGCCCCGGCGGGTCTGCGTCGTCGCCGGCCTGTCGAAGCTGCCGAGCCTCCGCGGCGCGCTGAGCGCCGAGCTGGTGACCGACCTGATCGTCGATGAGTCGACCGCGCGGGCGCTGCTGGACTGAGCACCCGCCGCCCGCGAGATGGCGTGAGCGCGCCGCGAGGCGACGCGACTGTCAGCAACTCAGGCAGGAGGCGACACCAGCTGCGCTGCGCCCAGGAATCCGTGGAAGCCGTTGTGCCCGGCCGCCGTGCTGCCTGAATTACTGACCGGCGGCAACTGGCCGCGCTCCGCCATGCGCAGCGAGCAGTCCGCGGATCGCCGCCTTCACGCCCTCCGCGTCGTACATGATGTCCCGGTAGAGCAGCCTCAACGTCAGATAGCCACGGGCGGCGAGCAGCCGATCCCGGGTGCGATCACGCACATGCTGCTCCCACTCCTTGTGGTGGGCACGACTGTCTGCCTCGACCACGAGCATCCCGGCGATCACCATGTCGACGCGTCCGACTCCATCGATGCTGACCTGGATCTCATAGTCGAGCCCCATCTCCTCCACGATCATGCGCAGCACACTCTCCTGGCCGGACTCGCTCCTGGCGTTCACCTTCCCGCGGAGCGGCGCGAACCTCTGTGGCACATGCGCGAAGATCTCGGCCAGTGCCTCCGCATCGATCAGCCCGGCGTGCATCGCGCCATCGAGTGCGGCGATCGCACATGGTGCCGACTGGCAACGAATGATCTGGGCGAGAGCATCGCGCAGTCCGACGCTGTACTCGGTGCCGTCTGAGGGGTCAAGCACGGGAGACCAATGAAGCTGCAGCCCGTCCCGGTTCATCGAGGTCAGAGGGCGCCGCCGGTTCAGCGGTGTGCGCATACGCGAGCTGCCACGCTCCAGATGAACGTGAAGCGTGCTCGCGTCGAACACGAAGATCCCGTGCAGGGCTGCGGCCGAGACACACGCGAGCCGCCCTCCCACTCTGACAGCGCCGAGCAGCTGCGCGGCAGTGCCGGCTGGCGCATAGTGACCGCGTCGCACGCGGACGAGTGCACCGGATCGCACCGCCTCGGTCAGGTCGCGCGCACGCGCTCCACCGCGAAGGAGCTGCTGAGTGCTCGCCACTGCCACACCCATGCTCTGGAAATACTCCGCGTACGACATGCGAACAACGCTGGCCTTCCGTTTCGCCGTCGAAGCGCGCCCGCGGAAATCTGTGGAGAGCGCGTCGTCGACTCATGCCTGTGAGCAACACAGGCAGAACCGATGCCGGCCGAGACCGATAGGCGCAACCGCGCCGGAGCGCAGCGCCACCGTTGCACTCTGCCTGAGTTACCGACGGCCGGGCGCGCGAAGCCGTTGCGAGGGAAGGGAATAATCCGCGCCTGACGGCGTTGGCCTAGACTCAGAAGCAAGAAACGTGCTCCGGGGTCGGTGAGAATCCGAACCGGCGGTGAAAGTCCGCGAGCCACGAAGCGACTACCTGGTGGAACCACCCGGTGGGAGCTGAGCGGTTGAGCCGGTGAAACTCCGGCACCGACGGTTAAAGTCCGGATGGGAGGATGCACGCGTCGATTGTCGAACGCGTTCGGATCGCTCCGAACGTGCGGCAGGAGACGAGTTTCGAGCCTGCTCGAAACCCTTCACCCAACCCCGGAGCGCCTTGATGACAAGGATCGCCATGGGAATGCACTCGCCGAGCAGCGCGCTCGACCAGCTGATGCGCCGCGCGTTCGCGCTGGCCGCTCGCGGTCCGGCCCGTGGTGTGAACCCCCAGGTCGGCTGCATCCTGCTGGCGGATGACGGCAGCGTGCTCGCCGAGGGCTGGCACCGCGGCGCAGGCACCGCGCACGCCGAGGTCGACGCGTTGTCGCAGCTCGAACCGGGCGCAGCACGCGGAGCCACCGCCATCGTCACCCTGGAGCCCTGCAACCACCAGGGCCGCACCGGTCCGTGCGCCGAGGCCCTGATCGAGGCCGGCGTCTCGACCGTCTTCTACTCGGTGTCCGACCCTGGCCCCGCCTCGGCTGGCGGCGCTGAACGGCTGCGCACCGCGGGAATCGCGGCGACGGGCGGTGTCCTGGCCGCAGAGGGAGAGCAGCTGCTCGGCGACTGGCTGCGTGCTGCCCGTCTAGGCCGGCCGGTTGTGACGGTCAAGTGGGCGTCGAGCCTGGACGGCCGTGCCGCGGCATCCGATGGTTCCAGCCAGTGGATCACCGGCCCCGATGCCCGCATCGACGTGCACAGGCGCCGCGCCGCCGCCGATGCCATCGCCGTCGGAACGGGCACCGTGCTGGCCGACGACCCATCGCTCACGGCCCGCGATGAGCACGGCGCGCTGCTCCCGGAGCAACCCATTCCCGTGGTGTTCGGCCGACGCCGGACGGCACCGGACGCCGCCGTCTTCTCCCATCCCC
>JBEVGZ010000298.1:0-3517 GCA_040511515.1 Microterricola sp. | reverse complement strand
CAGAACCCGACCCAGATCAAGATCGGCCGTCGACTGTCGATCAAGATCCTGAACGCGGCCAAGTTCATCCTGAGCTTCGAGCAGAGCGATGACGCAGCGGCGGCAGGACTCGCAGCCGTCACGGAACCGCTCGACCTCAGCATGCTGGCCGCGCTGCACACCGTGATCGAACAGGCAACGGCCGCGTTCGAGAACTACGACCACGCCCGCGCCCTCGAGGTGAGCGAGAGCTTCTTCTGGACGTTCTGCGACGACTACCTCGAGCTGGTCAAGGAGCGCGCATACGCCGACGGCCCGACGCAGGCATCGGCAACGACCGCGCTGCGCATCGCGCTCCGGGTGCTGCTGCGCCTGTTCGCCCCGTTCGTGCCCTTCGCGACCGAAGAGGCCTGGTCCTGGTCGAACGACGACAGCGTGCACACGGCAGCGTGGCCCGTTCCCACGGATCTGCCCGGTGCCGACCCGCGCGTGCTCGCCGCCGCCGGCCAGGCGCTCATCGGCATCCGTCGCGCCAAGACCGACGCGAAGGCATCGCAGAAGACTCTCGTGGCCTCTGCTGTTATCGTTGCTACTCCAGAACAGCTCGACCTGCTCCGCCAGGCCGCAGCCGATCTGAAGGCCGTAGGCCGCATTGAGGAGTTGAGTTTTGCCGAGGGCGCCGAGATTGCCGTCACCGACATTGTGTTCGCTCCGGTGAACGAGAGCTAGGAGAACCAGCATGACTGTGCAGATTCGACCCATTGCCGACGGCGACTTCTTCAACTGGATCGGCCTCTTCGAGGGCTACACCACGTTCTACAAGCGCGAATTCACCGACCAGCAGGCCCTCATCGTGTGGAGCTGGCTGAGCGACAAGAACCACGAGACCTTCGGTTTCGTCGCTGAGCGCGACGGCGAGCTGATCGGCCTCGCGCACCTGCGCGAGTTCGCCCAGCCCCTCGAGGCCACCCGCGGTCTCTTCCTCGACGACCTCTTCGTCGCGGAGTCGGCCAGGGGCACCGGTGTCGGCACCGCACTGCTGGAGACGGCCAGGGAGTACGCCAAGGAGCACAGGCTCAGCGGCGTCACCTGGATCACGGCCGCAGACAACGAGGTTGCCCAGGTGCTCTACGACAAGGTCGCCACGCGCACCGAATGGATCACCTACGAGATGGACGTCACCGCTGGAAGCGACGCCTGATGCAGCTCGGTAAGCGTTGGGCATTCGGCGAGACTGCCCCGAGCACGCTCCCCGAGGTCGTGCTCGTTGCGATCGAGGCCGTCGAGAGCGATGCTCCGGATGCCGCGATCGACCGTTCCGGCTGGCGCTGGACGCTCACCTGGCTCGAGGGCAAGCCCGTGCTCGAGCTCGACGACGGCACGGTGATCCGCTACGACGCCGAGGCCGACAGCGCGACGATCACGCAGCGGGTCCCGGCCAGCACGAGCGACTTCGCCGAGAGCGACGACGAGGACTGGTAAGGATTCCGACAGGCTCAATCAGCGGGGACCGCTGGTTGAGCGTGTCGAAACCCGAGGTCACTTCACCGCGATGATCTCGCCGTGGGGCATGCCGAACCAGCCGTCGGCGTCGGCAGCCCAGTAGCGCCAGCCGTCGGCCATCGCGTGCAGATCCTTGAGCGACGCCGCGCCGGTCTCGATCGCCTGGGCCGCGAAGCTTGACTCGAGCGCGCGCTCGGCCCACGTGCTCCCCCACCAGTCGCGCTCGGCATCCGTGGCGAAGCACCACATCGACGCCGAGCTCGTCACGGAGGCGAACCCGGCGTGCCGCGCCCACGCCTTGAGCGCGCGCCCCGCATCGGGGTCGCCGCCGTTGCCGCGGTGCACGGTGAGCAGTGTCCGCAGCCAGCTGTCAAGCGCAGGCAACGCCGGGTACCACGAGGTGGATCCGTAGACCACGTCGCGCGCGGCGAACACGCCGCCCGGCTTCAGCACGCGCCGGATCTCGCGCATCGCGTCGATCGGGCGGGCGAGGTGCTGCATCACCTGGTGGGCGTGCACGACATCGAAGGTGTCATCGGCGAATTCGAGGGCGTAGACGTCACCGACCCTGAAGCTGACCGTGTCGACGCCGTTGTCGTGGGCGAGCCCCGCCGCCTGCTCGACGACCTCGGCCGATGCGTCGATGCCGACGACGGTGCCGGGCGCGACGCGACGGGCGATGTCGATGGAGATCGTGCCTGGGCCACTGCCGACGTCGAGGACCCGCTGCCCGGCGGCGAGATGGGGCAACAGGTACGCGGCGGAATTTTGCACGGTCCGCCAGGAGTGTGAGCGCAGGACGCTCTCGTGGTGCCCATGAATGTACCGCTCGCGCGGAGCGATCTCGCTGCGATCTGCGTCGGGGTTCATGAAGTGACTGCCCATGGTGCGAGCCTACTGCGACGACGAACGGCCCGCCTCCCTCAGGAGACGGGCCGTTCGGTGTTCAGAAGAACGTGTTGGAGGCGTCAGATCGCGAAGCCGAGTGCGCGCATCATGTCGCGGCCGTCGTCGGTGATCTTCTCCGGACCCCACGGCGGCATCCACACCCAGTTGATGCGGAACTGGTCGACGACGCCGTCCAGCGCCTCAGCGGTCTGTTCCTCGAGCACATCGGTGAGCGGGCAGCCCGCCGAGGTGAGCGTCATGTGGATGATGAGCGCATCGTTCTCGTCGTCCCAACCGAGGTCGTAGATGAGACCGAGGTCCACGACATTGATGCCGAGTTCCGGGTCCATGACGTCCTTGAGGGCCTCTTCGATCTCGTCGAAGCGCGCCGGGGTGAGTGTGGAAACCATGGTTCTAGCCTACGGGCGTCTCGGCGAGGAAGCGATCGTAACCTTCGTCTTCCAAGCGGTCGGCCAGCTCCGGGCCGCCCTGCTCGGCGATGCGGCCGTCAACGAAGACGTGCACGAAGTCGGGCTTGATGTAGCGCAGGATGCGCGTGTAGTGCGTGATCAGGAGCAGGCCGAGGCCGGTGTTCTCCTTGGCCCGGTTGACACCCTCTGAGACGATCTTGAGTGCGTCGACATCCAGGCCGGAGTCGGTCTCGTCGAGCACCGCGAACTTCGGCTTGAGCAGTTCGAGCTGCAGGATCTCGTTACGCTTCTTCTCGCCGCCGGAGAAGCCCTCGTTGACGTTGCGCTCGGCGAAGCTCTTGTCCATGCGCAGCTTGGCCATCGACTCACGGACATCCTTGATCCAGGTGCGGATCGCCGGCGCCTCGCCATCGATGGCGGTCTTGGCCGTGCGGAGGAAGTTGGTCACCGTGACGCCCGGAATCTCAACGGGGTACTGCATGGCCAGGAAGAGGCCGGCGCGGGCGCGTTCGTCGACCGTCATGGTCAGCACCTCTGCGCCGTCGAGCAGGATCGAACCGCTGTCGACGTGGTACTTCGGGTGGCCGGCGATTGTGTAGGCCAGGGTGGACTTGCCGGAACCGTTCGGCCCCATGATCGCGTGGATCTCGCCCTCGTTGATGGTGAGGTCGACGCCGCGCAGGATCTGCTTGGTGCCCTGGTCGGTCTCGACGCTG
>JBEVGZ010000297.1:0-4445 GCA_040511515.1 Microterricola sp. | reverse complement strand
CTCTGCAGCGCTCTCTTGAGGAACGGGTCGGTCTCGTTCTCGGCCTCCTGCTCGAGGGCGAGGAGGCCTTCAGCGCGCGCCGTCTCCGCGAGGGTGACGAGGCGGGCGATGGTGACCTTGGGCTTCACCGACTTGCCGATGAACGCCTTGGGCAGGGCCTTGAGCGCGGAAAGCGTGTCGCTGAGTGTGCCGCCGGCCATGCCGACCGCGAGACTCGCGCCGAGCACCAGGATCATCGGTGCGGGAATCAGCACCGCCGTGACGGCGGTGCCTTCGAGCGTCATCATGGCGAACAGTGATCCGAAGGCGATCACCAGGCCGATGAGGATGGCGGGATCCATTACTTGCTCCTCGTCGAATCGCTGGGGCCGTCATGGTGCGGGGCAACCGGATCCGGCGCGAGCTCGAGTGCCCTGGCGACGGGGCGCAGCACGGGCTGCGGGCGGCCACGGTCCAGGTACTCGGGTTCGTCCTGCATGGCGGAGGCCAGGTTGATCACGCGGGCGCGGTACTCCGTGATGCGGGCGATCACCTCGGCGAGCGACTCGGTCACGATGTACTTGGCGCCGTCCAACATCACCAGGGTGGTGTCCGGGCTCTCGTGGATGCGCTCGATCAGATCGGGGTTGATCGCGAACTGGCTGTCGTTGAGTCGGGTTACGACAATCATCGCCTCGCCTCGCTTCCGGTCTCGGTGCTCGACCGATCGGCCGTCACGCTGCACTATCGGCAGTGATGGGCGCGCGGTAAGCCACGTGCACATCGCGGCATCCCGATCATCGTGTTCGGGTGATGTGTCGTGTCGCGCCGAGGAGGATCGTGCTTGTCGGACGAAAGGACACCGCACTATGACTGAATACGAACTTGAGGCGCTCGGCCCCGTTGACTACCTCGTGGTTGAGTTCCCGCAGGGTGAGGCGAGCTTCAACGGCGACATTGTCGCTGAACTGGTGAAGCTCGTCGATGCCGGCACAATCCGGGTCATCGACATCATGGTCCTGACCAAGGACGATGAGGGAACCATCGACGCGATGGAGCTCTCCGATGTCGCGGATCTGGGTGACCTGGTGCGCATCGAGGCCGATCTCGCCGAGCTTCTTGCCGCGGATGACGTCGCTCACCTCGCGGCGGCCATGGATCCGGGCACCATCGCCGGAGTACTCGTGTACGAAAATCTCTGGGCGGCGCCATTCGCTGCGGCGACCAGGCACGCCGGCGGCCAGCTGATCGCCGACGGACGAATCCCCATCCAGTCGATCATCGCCTCAATCGAGGCCGATGCGGCTGCCGAGAACACAGGAGAATGACATGCCACTGAGACCAGCTCGCATCGGACGCGTCGGCGTCATCGGAGCGCCCGTGGCCAAGGCGGCCGTCGTGACCGCCGCAGTTCGACCGGGGCCCTCCCCCGTCGCGAAGGCCGCTGTGGTCGGGGCGGCCGTGACGCCGGGGCGCCGCCGCCGCATCTAGGCACGCACGCAACGGCCCCCTGCGCATCTGACGAAGCGCAGGGGGCCGTCGCCTGGGTCAGGCGTTCTTGACCTCTCGGCCGTGTGCGGTGACCGCGTAGATGACCAGGATGTCGATCGCGATGACGATGAACGCCCACCACGGCTGTGCCGGGAGAAGCAGCATCTGCCCGACCGCGCTGAGAGCGGCGAGGATGACGGCGATGATCCGCGCCCAGGTGGCGCCGCCGAACAGCGCGACACCCGTGAGGACGAGCAGCGCGCCGATGATGATGTTCCACCATCCCCAGCCGGTGATGTCGAAGAGGAACAGGGTTCCACTGCTCACCAGGTAATACGTGTTCGAGCCGAGCAGCGCCATGAAGCCCTGCACCGCGCTGAAGACGCCGTTCAGGATCAGGATGATGCCGGCGAAGCCGATCCAGCCGACCCAGCC
Organism: Microterricola sp.; assembly: GCA_040511515.1. Classification (GTDB taxonomy): domain Bacteria; phylum Actinomycetota; class Actinomycetes; order Actinomycetales; family Microbacteriaceae; genus Microterricola. The sequence continues at coordinate 2,540 of JBEVGZ010000297.1, read as the reverse complement.
CGTTGGTTCGTTGACTGTACTCATGTTGTCCCCACCGTTCCCCTTCTAATCCAAGCGACTTTCAGCCGCGAGCCCAGACTCCCGAGCGGCCGCGACGGGCACATCATGTCGATGGCATGATCTCAGCAGGGTCGTGCACGCTTGCGCCCCGCGCTGAGCTGCTGCCAGAGTGAAGGAAATCGACGTCATCACGTATGCAAGAACTTTGGGGGCAGTATGTCGGAACAGACTCGCGCGGGAATCAGCACAGAGCAGCTTAAGGAGGCCGTCGCCTCGCTCAGCACGCCGGACACGGTGTCGTCACCGTTCGGTGACATGCACTTCTTCGACGGCCTGCCGCTGCCGGAGACCGTCGCGACCGCGTATGACGCGCTCGACCTGATGCGCGCCATCGAGGTGTTCCTGAACGCGGTGCCCGGTGCATCGCTGGTGGCGTTTCGCAACGGCCTGCGTTCTGTCGGCGTCACCTCCCCGCGCGTGATCGGCATCACTGAGCCACGGGCGAATTCGAACTCACTCTTTCTCACGCCGAACACGGAAACGACGTACGGCACGACGATGTTGGATCTGAAGGCGTGGGGGCCGACCGTCATTGAGGTGCCTGAGCAGTCGCTCTGCGTTGTCGATGACTTCTGGTTCCGCTACGTCGCCGACATGGGCATCGCGGGCCCCGACCGCGGAGAAGGCGGCAAGTACCTCTTCCTTCCGCCCGGGTACGACGGCGACGTTCCGGACGGCTACTACGTGTACAGGACTCCGACCTTCACGAACTTCGTCGTGTTCCGGGCCCTCGGCGGCGTGCCCGCCATGAAGCGGGCCCGCGTCTACCCGCTCGCGGAGGCGGCCGATCCGGAACCCAATGAGTTCATCAACCTCGCCGAGTTGACCTTCAATTCCATTCACGCGAACGACTACAGCTTCTACGAGGAGGTCGCTCAACTCGTGCGTGAGGAACCGATCGAGGCACTCGATGCGGAGCGCGCCGGGCAGCTCGCCGCCATCGGCATCACTCATGACGCGCCGTTCGCGCCGGATGCACGGCTGAGGGCGATCCTCGAGAACGCCGCCCCGATCGCCGCCGGTATCGCCAGGGTGATCACCTACCAGCCACGGGATCCGGATGCCGTGCTCTACGGATCCTGGCGGAACGCCTTCGTCGGCGGCAGCTACGAGTTCCTGCGCAATGGCGCCCGTCTGCTGGATGCCCGCACGCAGTTCCACTACTTCGCCACCGTGATCACGCCGGCGATGGCGCACGCCCAGGTCGGGGCCGGATCGGCCTACGCGTACACGGTGCACGATGCGAACGGCGACCTCCTTGACGGCGGCCGCTCGTATCGGCTGCGGATCGACGCGAACCAGCCAGCGAAGAACTTCTGGGCCGTCGACCTCTATGACACCCAGACACGGTCATTGCTCGTCGTGCCGTCGACGCCGTATCCGGCGTTGGCGAGCAACGCGGGGACCCTGGAGGCGAACGATGACGGCTCGTACGACCTCTTCTTCGGCCCGAGCGCGCCGGAGGGCAAGGAATCGAACTGGATCGAGACCGTTCCAGGCAAGTCATGGTTCCCGCTGTTCCGCGCCTACGGGCCGCTGGAGCCGTGGTTCGACCAGAGCTGGACGCTGAACGAGTTCGAGCCCGTCGACTAGGCTCCGACACCCGCGGAGGCATCAAGCAGGACGGGAGGCCAGAATCAGTGATTCTGGCCTCCCGTCGGCGTTATGGCCTCCTGCGGCGCTAGCGCTTGAGGTTCGTGAGTTCCTGCAGCACCTCGTCGGATGTGGTGATGATGCGGGCGTTCGCCTGGAAACCGCGCTGGGCGACGATCAGGTTGGTGAACTCCTGGGATAGGTCGACGTTCGACATCTCGAGCTGGCCCCCGGCGAGCACGCCGAGGCCGTCGCCTCCCGGGACGCCATACGTCGCGCCGCCCGAGTTCACGGTCGCACGGTACCCGGAGGATCCGGTCTTCTCCAGGCCGCCGGGGTTGGCGAAGGTGGCCAGCGCCACACGGGCGATCGGCTGCTTCTGCCCGTTGCTGAACAGGCCGACGAGCGTGCCGTCCTTGGAGAGCGTGAAGGACTCGAGCGTCCCGGCCTGGCGACCGTTCTGTCCCTCGATCGCGACGGTGCTGAGCGTTGCGAAGCCGGAGACCCCGGAGAGGTCGACGGTGATGCCGCCGATGGCGGGAAGGGTGCCGCCGGTCTGCACGCCGTTCGTGAAGGTGAGCGTCGTCGTCTGCGTCGTCGCGCCGTCGGTGCCGGATACGGCCCAGTCGTTGCCGGCCTTCGTGAAGGTGAGTGTCAACGTGCCCGGCTTGCCGTCTGCGCCGTAGACCGGGACGTCGCGCACGAGAACGGTGCCGTTGGCGGCATCCGATGGCAGGTTGCCGCCGACGTTGGCGGCGGTCGTCGCGGATGCCGGCGACACGCCCTTGAGCGGCAGCGTGATGGTGCCGATGCCACCACCGGTCGGAATCTGGCCGTTGACGGCATTCCACCCCTGCACGAGGGAGCCGTCTGGTGCGGTGAGGCGG
>JBEVGZ010000296.1:0-12467 GCA_040511515.1 Microterricola sp. | reverse complement strand
CCCGGCGGCGGACGGCCAGCACCTCGCCGATCCGTGCTGAGGTGCCGAGCATCACCTCGATGATCGCTCCGAGCTGGCCGTCGGGCTTCGGCCCGGAGATGTGGTCGGCGGCGCTCTCCCACTGGGCGATCGCCGCGCGGATCGTGTTCACCTCGGGGGCCATGAGCGCATCGGGAACGTGGGGCTCGCGGTGCAGGCGGGAGACGTGATCCATCGGGTTGCGCGGGAGGACCTCATGCCGCACCGCCAATTCCAGCGCCAACCGCAGCACGACCCCGGCCTGTTTGGCGCGGCTGTAGGAGATCTTCGCCAGCTGCTTGATGAACTTGTCGCACCGGGCCAACACCTCGAGGTTCCGGGATCGCCCGTCCCAGTCAACGGATGGCTGAGATGAAAACGGCGGGGTCGACATTGCCTCCTGAGACCACAAGTGCGATTACCTGTCCTTTGAAGCGCGGCCGAGCCGCCAGGACCGCCCCGAGGGACGCCGCGCCGCCTGGCTCCGCCACCACACGCAAAGTACAAAAAGCGGCGGCCACCGCCGCCATCGCTTGCTCCTCGGTTACCGTCAGTCCCGTGATGGAGTGTCGGGAAAGTGCGGCGAAGGTCTTCTTGCCGACTGACGGACCCGCCAGAGCGTCCATTACTGTGTCAGGTACGACGTCGAGAGTCTGCGGCGAGTGCAGTCGCAAGGAGTCTGCCACCTTGTCCGCACCGGCGGGTTCGGTGACATAGGATGCGATGTGCGGGAACGCATTGGTCATGGCCTCTATAACGCCCGAGGCAAGTCCTCCCCCGCTCGCGTTCACCACAACGGCGTCTGGGCGGATGTCGAGACGGTCCAGCTCTTCGCTCATCTCCAACCCGACGGTGCCTTGACCCGACATCACGTCGTGGTCGTCGAAGGGTGGGATAAGAACCATACCTCGAGTCCGAGCTATCGTTTGAGCCACTTCGGTGCGATCGTCTCGTGCTGGGTCGTAGAAGACTACCTCGGCACCCCACCAGCGGCAGTTCTGCACCTTCACCCGTGCAGCGGTGTGTGGCATGACGATTACCGCGGGAACTCCAACCAGCTTTGCAGCCGCTGCCACACCTTGTCCATGGTTCCCGGCCGAGAACGTGACTAAGCCTGCCTGACGCTGTCCTGGCGTCATGGAGAGGGTGCAATTCAGGGCTCCGCGGATTTTGAACGACCCGGTCAACTGGAGCGATTCAGCCTTCACGAGAACGCGAGCGCCAACCAGGTCGTTCAGCTGCGGGGATTCCAAGAGTGGGGTGCGCACCACACTCCCGCTGAGCCGCTCAGCCGCCGCACGAATGCTCGCCATGTCGAAAGTCACCGAAGCACCTCGAATGGGTTCTCAGTCTCGACTGGTGCTTGGCGCGAAAGCGAATCGGCGCCGAGAACGGCCCTGATGCTGTCGCCACGATCGCCGAGGAAAAGGGGGAGCACGTCGGAGGCGCCCTCCAAAACAAGCAGGTGCTGAGCGAAGTCGTCTACACAGCGGATGAAGCTAAAAATAGGCACCGAACCGAGGCGACCGTCATTTCCGCCGACAGCACCGCCGACCACCACGAGCGCGTTCATTGCCCAGAGTTCGGCAGCGGTGCGAGCCTGCTCGATCGAGATGTCCGCTCCCACAATTGGCTCATTCTCCCAGGGACAGGGTGCCTCGCACCGGCCCCTCAGCCTCCTCATCGCAGGGGACGAGAAACCCGAAGTCAGCACCCTCGGACGCCTGCAAGACGTTGTCATGGTACAGCTTGCGATACCCGCGTTTGCCGCCAATCGCTCTCGGCGCGGAGGGCTCGCGCCGCGCAAGCTCGTCGGGGTCGACGAGCAGATCGAGCCGCCGCTGCTCGACATCGATTTCTATCAAGTCTCCGTCTTCCACGAGCGAGAGCGGCCCGCCCTTGGACGATTCCGGGGAGACGTGCAGCACCACGGTGCCATACGAGGTGCCACTCATACGCCCATCACTGATGCGCACCATGTCTTTCACACCGCGTTTCGCGAGGTACTGCGGAATCGGTGCCGAGCCGGCCTCAGGCATGCCCGCCGCCGCGGGTCCGATGTTGCGAAGCACTATCACGTGCTGTTCGGTAAGGCCGAGGCTCTCGTCGTCGATGCGCTCCTCGAGGTCGTCCTGCGAATCGAATACTACGGCCGGCCCACGATGCCGATTGTAGGCGCCCGATGCCGCAGCGACCTTGAGCACGGCGCCCCCAGGCGCCAGCGAGCCCTTGAGCGCCACGAGCGCACCAGTGCCACCGAGCGGGTCGTCGAGCGTTCTGATGGTCGTCTGCCAGCGAGTATCGTTCCGGTACGACTCTATGAGCTCGCCGATGGTCTTGCCCATGACGGTCTTGGCATCGAGGCGCAGCAGGGGCTTAAGCTCGGCGAGCAGCGCCGGCACCCCGCCGGCGATGTGCATGTCGGGCAAATATCCCTTGCCTGCCGGCTTGCAATCGACCAGCAGCGGCGTACCGGCCGAGATCCGGTCGAAGTCCTCGAGCCCGAGCTTGATGCCCATCCGCCCGGCGATCGCCGTGAGGTGGATAATCGCGTTCGTGGAGCCGCCTATCGCCGAAAGCACCGTGATGGCATTATGGAACGAATCCTCGGAAAGGATCTGGCGCGGAGTGAGCGGGTTCGAAATCAGCCGTACAGCCTCGCGGCCAGTCTTGACGCCAAGCCGCAGCCTGTCGCTTGAGACGGCCGGCGCCGTCGCGCCCATGGGCAGCATGAGACCCAGCGCCTCTGTCACGCAGGCCATCGTCGAAGCCGTGCCCATCACCATGCACGTGCCGGCCGTGGGGCACAGCTGCTGGGTGACCTCGGCGATCTCCTCGGCGTCGAGACCTGCACCGCGGTAGTCGGCCCACATGCGCCGGCAGTCGGTACAGGCGCCGAGCCGCTCGCCCCGCCAGCTCCCCGTCATCATCGGCCCAACCACCAGCGCGATCGAAGGAATGTCTGCCGATACCGCGGCCATCAACTCGGCCGGCACAGTCTTGTCGCAGCCGCCCAGCAGCACGACCGAGTCCATGGGCTGGCTTGTGAGCTGCTCCTCGACCTCCATCGCCATGAGGTTGCGGAAGAGCATGGTCGTGGGATTCGTGAGGATCTCACCGAGCGACATCGCTGAGAAGACGAAGGGCAGGCCGCCGGCTTCGAGCACCCCTCGCTTGACCGCCTCGATCAGCTGGGGCATGTCTCGATGGCAGGTCGTGTAGTCGGACGTGGTGTTCAGAATGCCAACGATCGGGCGCTCAAGGTCTTCGGCATCGTAGCCCGCGGACGAGAGGAAAGCGCGGCGCAGATATTTCGAGAAGCCCGGATCTCCATACGAAGTGAGACGGCGTTCGAACCCCTGCTCCGTCATTCTCTGGTCCTTTCCATACGCCTGGTGCGCCAGTTGCGGAACCGCGGGGGCTTCGGCCTACAGCGCTGAATCCTAAGTTGCATGCTACATGCAACTCATGTGAAAATGTAAGCCATCCACCTTACAAAAGCTGGATTCACGGGGAGGGTGGCCAGCAGAATGGCAACGAAATCATCGTGCGGGCCCTATTTCTCCCACCCAGTCGAGCACTTCGCTGATGCGCTCGGCGGGGTACTCGGCGGAATTGTGGCTCTCCTGGCTGATCAGCAGATGAGCTGTGTTCAGAATGTGGCTGCGGATGCCGGCGGCGGCGCCGACCGGGTCGTGCGCCTTCACGGAATCGAGCAGCACTCTGTGCTCCCTGAGAATGTCTTCGGGCGAGCGGCTGTTCGGCACGGTGCCGACTCCCCTCGTGAGCACGACATTGCGCAGATCTCGCACGACGGCTACGGCCCTCGGGCTATCGGCGATCTTCAAGAGAGTGAGATGGAAGTCTCTATCGGCCCGCAGAAAAGCCTCGTAGTCCTGCTCGGCGGCAGCAGCTCTCATAGCGTCGAGCGTGATCTCTACCTCCGCGATGTCCTCCTCGGTTGCGGTCTCCGCCGCGCGAGCCACCAACGGTACCTCGATAAGCAGGCGCACCTGGAAAACGCCAATGAGGTCGGCGATTGAGGTGTTCATCACCCGGACGCCGCGGTTTTTCTCGAACTGCACCATGCCTGCCTGCGCCAGCTGCAGCAGAGCCTCGCGAACAGGAGTGCGGGAGACGCCCAGGTCTTGCGCAAGGGAACTCGTCGAGATCAATGTACCCGGCACGAAGCGTCCGTCGAGGATCGCTTCCCGGATGACACCGACCAGGCTGTTCGATGCCGATTCACCAAAAACAAACTTTTCCATGAATTTGACTATAGACACAGAAAGCGCCGGTCCAAGATTATGTCTGCATCAGTAGGAATAGTCGGCGGTGGAGTACTGGGTGCAGCCCTGCTGCACCTGTTGACTGACCGCCACCCCGATCACTCCTTCACGCTTTTCGAGAAGGAATCGGGGCCCGGCCTCCACCAAACTAGCCACAACTCCGGCGTCGTGCATGCCGGCCTCTACTACGCCCCCGGCAGCCTGAAGAGCATGCTCACGCGCCGAGGCGTCGAGCTGATCCGCGGCTTCACCCTCCAGCACGGGTTGCCGTACGAGGAGTGCGGCAAGCTGCTCATCGCGACAGAGCCGTCGCAGGTGCCCCAGCTTGAACGCATCGCCGAGACCGCGATCGCGAACGGCGTTCCGGGCATCCGCATTCTTCGCACTCGGCACGAAATTCGTGCCATCGAACCACACGCCGTCGGCATCGCCGCCCTGCACTCGCCCACGACCGCGATCACCGATTACCTCGCGATCACCCGCAAGCTTCTGGAGATCGCCGAGGGTCGGGGGGCTCACGTGCACTTCGACAGCGAGGTGACCGCGATTACAGAGACCCCTCAAGATGCGCTGGTCGAAGTGGACGGAACGTTGCACCGCTTCGACCGGGTCATCACTTGCACTGGTTTGCAATCGGACCTCACTGCGGAAATGACGGGAGGGTCGAGGTTTCCAGTGATCGTGCCTTTCGCCGGCACCTACTACACCCTGAACCCAACGAAGGGAGCGCTGGTGCGCGGACTCATCTATCCCGTTCCGGATCCGGCCTATCCGTTCCTCGGCATTCACCTGACGCGCATGATCGATGGAAGTGTGACCGTCGGCCCCGACGCCTTCCTTGCCTTCAAGCGGGAGGGCTACTCGCAGCGCTCGTTTTCGGTGCGCGACACCCGTCGCATCCTCACCACCTGGGCGTTCTGGCGTTTCGCTCTGCAGAATGCTGGCGCGGCGCTCGAGCAGGTTCGTAACGGCAGTCGACGCATGTTCGCGAAACAGTCAAGCCGTTTCGTGCCGGGCATCGAAGCGAGCGACCTGCTGCCCGGCCCGCGCGGTGTCCGCGCGCAGGCAATGCGTCACGACGGCACGCTCGAGGAAGACTTCGTGATTGAGAGCGACGGCCGCATCACCCACGTACGCAACGCGCCGTCGCCGGCGGCCACTTCGTCGATGGCGATTGCCGAGCACATCGCCGACCTCATCGACCTCGGGGCGCCCGCAGACCCCGCCTCACAGGCTCGCTAATCGATGCAGAATCCAATCGGCGAGGCACTCGCTTATCTGAAACGCTCAGGCATCGAGGTCGATAGCTCGAAGCGTCGCCGAGGCGAGTACTCGAGCGATTCGTCGAACTACCGCGTCGTGCCCGAGGCCGTCGCCTTCCCCAGAAACGCCGACGAGCTCGCGCTCATCGCCGAAGCCTCGCGCAAGCACGAGATGCCCCTCACCGCTCGCGGTGCCGGAACTTCGGTCGCGGGTAACGCCATCGGCCCGGGCCTTGTCTTCGACACGTCACGCTACTTCAATAAAATCCTCGATCTCGATGCCGAAGCAGGGACCGCGCGGGTAGAGCCCGGGGTTATCCTTGCCCAGCTGCAGCGAGCGGCAGGACCCCTCGGGCTCCGCTTCGGCCCCGACCCGTCGACGGCGACGCGGTGCACGATCGGGGGCATGATCGGGAACAACGCCTGTGGTCCGCGCGCCTTGCACTACGGCAAGACCTCCGACAACGTGGTGGGGCTCTCGTTCATCGACGGCCGCGGCCGTGTCTTCGACACATCTCGGATGGAGGGCCTCCCGGCCTCGCTCGAGAGCCTGATGCAGTCGGAGCTCACCACAATCCGAACCGAGTTCGGCCGGTTCGCGCGTCAGGTGTCGGGGTACTCGCTCGAGCACCTGCTACCCGAGAACCGGCGCAATCTTACCAAGACCATGGTCGGCACCGAGGGCACCTGCGGTCTGTTCACCGAGGCGACCGTGAAGCTCGTCGAGCCGCCCCGCGACCCGTTACTCATAGTGCTCGGTTTTCGGAGCATGGTCGCCGCCGCGCACTCCGTGCCCCAGTTGCTGCGGTATCGACCGATCGCGATCGAGAGCTTGGATCGACGCCTGCTCGACTCTGTGCTCGCTCACAGCGCGGGCATCCGGGTGCCCGAGCTGCCCGCAGGCGACGGCTGGCTCTTTGTCGAGATCGACCAGGCCGCGGTGGCCGACGTCGGCGCCATGCTGAAGTCGCTCATAGCGGACTCCGGCACGTCGCACGTCAAGATTGTCACCTTGGAAGACGAGGCCAAGGCGCTGTGGCGTATCCGGGCCGACGGCGTTGGGCTCGCGGGCCGCACGGCCGCCGGTTTACAGGCCTGGCCCGGACTCGAGGATGCCGCCGTGCCGCCGGAGCATCTTGGTGCCTACCTCACCGAGTTCGACGAGCTTTGCGCCGGCTATGGCGTCGAGGGTATGCCTTTCGGGCACTTTGGCGACGGTTGCATCCATGTGCGGCTGAGCTTCCCGCTCGAACACGATGGCGAGGTGCTGCACGACTTCATGCATGACGCCGCCCGCCTCATCACGCGATTCGGCGGATCGCTCTCAGGCGAGCACGGCGACGGCCGCGCAAGAAGCGAGCTGCTGCAGTACATGTACTCCCCGCACGCGCTGACCGTGATGTCGCGGTTCAAGGACGAGTTTGACCCGCAGAATTTACTGAATCCAGGGGTGCTGGTCAACCCCCTCCCCCTCACGTCCGACCTTCGGCGGCCGCAAGCAGCCCCGATTTTCTCGAGCGCCCTCGCGCTGCACGCCGATTCGGGAAGCCTCACGAAGGCCGCGCATCGCTGCGTGGGCGTCGGCAAGTGCCGCGCGGACAACGCCGAGAATGGTGGGTTCATGTGCCCCTCCTACCAAGCGTCGAAGGACGAGAAGGACTCGACCAGAGCACGGGCGAGGGTCCTGCAAGAGGCAGCGAACGGAACGTTCATCGGCGGGCTCGCCTCGCCCGAAGTAGCCGATTCCCTTGACCTGTGCCTCTCGTGCAAGGCCTGCTCGCGAGAGTGCCCGGCCGGCGTGGACATGGCCGCGCTCAAGGCCGAGGTGCAGTATCAGACGTACCGCGGACGGCTGCGCCCAATCAGCCACTACACGCTGGGCTGGCTGCCGCGTTGGGCCAAGTTCTCCTCCCCCGCGGCGCCGATCGCTAACGCCCTCCTGCGCATTCCCGGCGTCGAAACCCTCGTGCTGAAGCTCGGCGGCATGGACACGCGGCGCAAAATCCCGAAGTTCAAGCGATCGTTCACGGCCAGCAAGTCCGTCGCGGCCGCTCGGAGCTCAGTTCCGGCGACCGGGGACGCCGTGGTGCTATGGGCTGATTCGTTTTCGAATCACTTCGCGCCCGACATCATGTCGGAGACGATGGAACTGCTAGAACGCGCCGGCTATCGGGTAATCATTCCTGCGCCGGTGTGCTGTGGACTGACGTGGATCAGCACCGGTCAGCTCGACGGCGCTAAGCGGCGTCTGAGCGACCTGCTTGACGTTCTCGCCCCATTCGCCGAGCAGGGCGTACCGATCCTTGGGCTCGAACCTTCGTGCACCGCTGTGATCCGCTCCGACCTGCTCGAGTTGCTTCCCGATGATCCTCGCAGCAAGCTGGTCGCCGAGCGCACGCGGACCCTCGCTGAGTTGCTGCGGCACCGCACGAAAACGCACGAGCAGATCGATCTAAGCGGCACCAGGGTGCTGGTCCAGCCCCACTGCCACCAGTACTCGGTGATGGGATTCGACACCGACGTCGAGCTCATGCGCATGCTCGGCGCAGAGGTCGAGACGCTCGCCGGATGCTGTGGGCTCGCCGGCAACTTTGGTATGGAAGCCGGTCACTACGAGACCTCGGTAGCGATCGCAGAGAACGCGCTGCTGCCGGCGCTACGGAGCATGGCCAAGACGACGGTATTTCTCGCGGACGGGCTATCCTGCCGTACACAGGCCGAGGACCTCGGCGCAACCGACGGGCTTCACCTCGCGCAGCTGCTACGCCGCGCGATGCGCTGAGCAGGAGGCTGTGGCACGCAAGGCGACCGTGCCACAGCCTCCCGTGATCAGACCAGCAGTTCGCCACCCATGGCGCTGAGCAGGCTCTCCATTGTCTGCGGGGCACGAACGCGGACGAAGCCGTGCGGCTCCCCGCCCGCGCCGGTGCCTTCCTCGGGCCCCGCGGCGTAGATACCGGGCGTCAGTATCGAGTTGTAGCTGAACGGCGTCGAGGCGTAGTAAGCACCTGTGTCAGGCATCACCACGATGTCGCCGGGTTCGAGTTCAGGCAGACTACGGCCTCGCGCGATGAGGTCTCCGGCGAAACAGCAGGGACCGGCGACGTCTTGTACAACATCGGCGCCGACCTTCTGCCGACCGTCGGCCGCGAACGCGAGCACGCGAAGTGGCCAGGAATCTGGCATGAACACCGTGCGGGTCGCGATTTGCGCACCCGCGTGGGTCACCGCGATGCGGCGCCCACCTGACGTCTTCGTATACTCGACATATGCGGCGATGAAGCCGGCCTTGGCGAGGACGCTGCGCCCGAATTCAGTGACGATGCGGTAGTCGCCTGAGAAAAGTCTCGGCGCTCCCGCCCGCAGCGCGTCCGCGTACTCCTGGAAGCCAACCCCGCTGTCGTCGGACAGGAAGTCGACTGGCAGCCCCCCACCGATGTCTATTGTGCCGATGCGGCGAGCTCCGATCCGCTCGTTGATCTCATCTGCGAGCAGGGTCACCTCGCGAATGCCCTCGACCATCATCTCTAGGGGGATTCCCTGAGAGCCGACATGCACGTGGATGCCGGTCATCCAGGGATAGCGGCGGTACGCGTCGATTACACGCTCGCGCATTCCGGGATCCCTGATCCCGACACCGAATTTTGACTGCGCGCCGGCGGTGCTCATGGCCTCAATGCCACCGATGCCCACTTGCGGGTTGATGCGGAACCCCACCACGCGATCCCTGCCGTCATCGGGCATACGTTCGGCGATGCGATCGAGCTCCTGGAAGTTGTCGACGTTGATCTGCGCGCCGAGATCGAGCGCCTTCTGCAGTTCCCGCCTCGTCTTCGCCGGCGAGTCGAACACGATGCCGTCGCCGGTGTGCCCCGCGAGGAGGGCGATCTCAAGCTCTCCCTCGCTCGCGACCTCGGCTCCCATGCCGAGATCCTTGAGCATCCGCAGAAGCACGGGAAGACTGCCGGCCTTCACGGCGAAGGCGTGTGAAACATCCGCCTCGCCGGCGAAGGCCCGGCGTAGCGACTCGACGTTCGATCTGAGGCTCGTCTCGTCGATAAAGCAGGCTAGCGGTGCCCGTTCCGGGTGCAGCAGCTCCGCCGAGATGGCGCGCTGAAGAATCGAGTGCCGCCGGGAGACAAGGGGGTTCAAGGCATCACGTCCCCAGAATTTGGGCCGAGAGTCTGCCCGACGAAGATGTTGCCAGAGGGTTCTCCCGCGAGGAGCAGCACCGTCGGGGCCACCTCCTCGGGCAAGCCGAAGCGCCCGAGCGGAAGCTCTCCCAGCTTCTTGGCGCGCCACTCATCGGAGAGGCTCGCGAGCATCGGCGTCTCGAACGGGCCAGGCGCCACCGAGTTTACGAGCACGTTGTGCGGAGCGAGCTCGATCGCGAGCGATTTGGTGAAGGTGATCACCCCGCCCTTCGCGGCGGTGTAGTGCGCGAGTTCCCCAGCTCCCTTGATGCCGAGCTGCGACGCGACGTGGATGATGCGCCCCCAACGCTGCTGCTTCATCTCCGCAGCCACGGCGCGCGACACCCGCATCACTCCCGTGAGATTGATGTCGATCACCCGCACCCAGTCGGCGTCGTCCATCTCGGTGATTTCGCTCTGGCGGCCCTGCACGCCGGCGGCGTTGACAAGTATCTCTACCGACCCGCCAAGCTGCTGGCGCGCCCCGACGACAGCGGCTTGGACTGACTCGGTGTTACTCACATCGATATCGAGCTGGGCCCCCGAACCCGCTAGGTCGGCGGTGACGACCTTCGCCCCGGCGTCTTCGAGCTGCGCGGCAATAGTGTGGCCGAGCGCACCCGACCCGCCGACCACGAGCGCGCGACGGTTCTCTACGTTGAATACCGAACTCATCGGTGTCTTCTCCCTCTGCTTGAGCGCCCTGGCTGCGGCCGCCAGGTTGCGCGGAACTATTCGGACTGCCTGACGGTGAGTCCGCCGTCGACAACGAGCTCGGCGGCGGTGACGTATTGCGCATCGTCGCTGCACAGGAAGCGGATCACACCGGCGATGTCCTCCGGCGTGCCGATGCGCCCGATCGGCACGCTCGGAGCGAGTGCTTGGAGCGCCTTCTCGCCGAGGGACTGCACCTCGTCGAGCGACTGCGGGGTACGAACCAGACCTGGGATTACGGTGTTCACCCGGATGCCGCGCGAGCCGAACTCCATCGCGAGACTGCGCACGAGGCCCCTGATGCCGGCTTTCGCGGCCGCATAGTGCGCGTGCTCCGCCCAACCGTAGATTGCGCCGGTGATGGAGGCGACTGCGACGAGGGCTGCGCCGCTCCCCATGCGCGGCGACGCGGCGCGAAACACCCGCATGATTCCGGTGAGGTCGACGTCGATGACGTCGTACCAGTCCTCGTCGCGCATCTGCTCGATCGAGTGCCGTTGCAGAATGCCCGCGTTCGCTACGACGGCATCGATGGAGGCAAGCCGCTCCGAGGCGACTGCGAAGAGATGGTCGACTGACTCCGTCGAGCGCACGTCGAGTTCGACTGCGTGGGCCCGACGGCCGTGCGCTTCGATCTGCCGCGTAACGATCCAGGGATCATGGGGATCCTTGGCGTGGTAGCCGAAGACGACGTCGTACCCTGCCTGCGCGAACGCCACCGAAGTCGCCGCCCCGATTCCGCTCGCGCCGCCAGTAAGGACGACACCTCTGGGGTGCGCTGCGGCAGTATCCATTGCCTACCTGCTTAACATCGGGAGGGCGAGCGGGCGCATGGGAGCTGCCGTCGCGCCGGCGAACTTGATCGCCGCGCCAATGAAGCAAAACTCGGAGATGTTCTCGCGGCTGAGGCCCTCGAGATCTACGACCTCCATGATGGTCACACCCGCTTCGGCCATGAGGTACGTGTGCACCGGCAGCCAGTTGCCCTCTTCGGTCGAGGGGATCTGTTCGAGCGAAAGGTTGTCTGCTCCGATGAGTACGGCACCCGCCTGGGCGAGGAATTCGGCGCCCCCGCGAGTGATGCCGCCCTCGTTCTTGATGTACTCCTGGCTCGGCCACAGCTTCATTTGGCCGGTGCGGATCATGACCACGTCGCCGAGCCGCAACTCGACGTTCTGCCGCTTGCAGGCGTCACGCAGATCTTTCGCGCCGATGCCGTAACTCTGAGGCACGATGTCCACGTCGAGCAGCGCCGCAATGTCGAGCATCACGCCGCGCGCGATGATCGGCGGCTGTTTCTCGGGACCGCCGACGTTCCAGACGCGGTTTCCGAGATGTTCATCCGCCTCGAAGTTGTTCCACATACTGCCGTGGTAGCCGAAGTGGTTCAGCGTATCGATGTGGGTTCCGGTATGGGTGTACATAGAGACGGCATCGCCGGAGTACGAGACCAGTTCGTTCTGCGCGGAATCGTTGAGCCCCATCGGATCGTCGATGACCGTGCCTCGCGGAGTATTCGTCATCCAGATTTGGTAGTCAGGCTGGCCGGCGGCCGTGAAGCTCGGCATGCCGACGAAGTAGTCGACGCTCATGTCGATGACGTGCCCCATATCAGCCACGGACATCGCCGAGCGCATGGTGTCGGGGGTGATCAGGTTTAGCATGCCGATCTCGTCGTCAGCACCAAAGGGGCTCTGCGTGTTCTTACGGAACTCGGCGAGGTTGGCAGCGATAACGCGCTGCTGCTCGAAATCGATGGTAAGCGGTGCGCACATGGTGTTCCTCTTTCTTGATGAGTATCAGGTTGGCTTGGACGCGGTAATGGCCGCGTAAAGCTCCGGCCGTCTCGAGCCGTAAAGGTCTAGTTCGAAGACGCCCGGGTCGATCACGATTTTTGACCTGCGGGCAAGATCTAGGTCGATGTCGGCGGTTAGCAGGTGATCGCCCCGCTCGCACAACAGCCGAGTGGATCCGTTCGGCTCGTAGATGCC
>JBEVGZ010000295.1:0-7536 GCA_040511515.1 Microterricola sp. | reverse complement strand
GCCGGCACCCACTACGGGTGGATCGAGGTGATCACGCGGCACGGTGCCGACCACGACCCCGTCTACAACGGGTATCTCGTCGGGCACCCGACCTTCTCCCACTTCGGCTCGGATTGGCGGGGAATCACGGGGTCGCTCGTGAACGATTTCGATGGCGAGCATCGATTCGCGGAGTGACGCCGCGTGGTGAAGCCGGCCGGTGAGGCCAGCGGGTGACTCAGTCCAGCTGGCCGGGGCCGACGAGCACGCGCCACATCCACTCGGCTGCGGTCTCGACCGGTGGGCGGGGGTCCCTGGACAGCCACGTCTCGATCACGGCGAGCACGGATCCGGCGATGCCATTGCCCACCACGTCGATGGGAACGCCCTCGAAGGCTCGTGATCCCGATTCGAGCACACCGGCGCTGGCGGCGCTGGCGAACCGTGCCCGGAGTCTGGCGGAGGCGACGGAGGAGCCGCGCTCGCCGAGCACGATCCGGTAGAGCTCGGCATTCGTCTCGAAGTGCGCCAGGTAGGCCACGAAGTCGGCGGGGGCGTGAAACGGCAGGGCGCCGTCGAAGCTCGGCACGCGCGCGCCAGCGTTCAGCTCGGCCGCGTCGAGGGCATCGGCCAGCAGGGTCTCCTTGTCGGAGTAATGCTGATAGAAGCTGCTGCGGTTCACCCCGGCCCGGATGGCGATGTCACCGATCGTGATGTCGTCGAGTGCACGCTCGCGGGCGAGCTCGAGCAGCGCCTGCTGCAGGCTGCTGCGTGTGCGCTCGACCCGGGTGTCCATGCCCCCAGTCTGGCAGCGTTTCGGCCGCCCCGCTGTCAGTTTGCCGACATTTGTCGGATTTCCGACAGAAGTCGGCTACTCTGGCGGCACAGACGCAGAGCTCCGGCCACGATGGGCGGAGCGGTACGAAAGGACTCTCAGATGGCAACGGATCCGAAGCCGCTCACCGGCAACAGCACCATCGGCGAATGGCTCGCCCACCCCGCGGGTGGCCCGGCGGTGAAGGGTCTGCTCGCGGCATCCGGTGCCAACGAGGAGTCCCTCGCCCCCGTGCTCGGCCTGCCGCTGCAGCAGCTCGTTGCACTCAGCCAGGGGCAGATGCCGCAGTCGGTCATCGACGACCTGGTGAAGTCGGTGAACGGCGGAGTGATTCCCGAGGCCGAGGCCACCGGATGGCAGGAGAGGGTCACCTCCGGACGCTTCTCCGGCAAGACCGTCGTGGTCACCGGCGCGGCCTCCGGCATCGGCCGGGCCACCGCGAGCCGCATCGCACGCGAAGGCGGCCGCGTCGTGGCCGTCGACATCTCGGCGGAGAAGCTCGCCGAGTTCGCCGGATCGATCCCCGGCGCCGACATCGTGACCGTCGCCGGCGACATCACGAAGCAGGAGTCGGTCGACGCGATCATCGCAGCGGCCGGCGAGCGCATCGACGGCCTCGCCAATGTGGCCGGCATCAACGACGACTTCTCGCCGCTGCACGAGACGAGCGACGCGATGTGGGACCGTGTGATCGGCGTCAACGTCACCGGAACCTTCAAGCTCACCCGCGGCGTGCTCCCCGCGATGATGGCCGCAGGAGCCGGCTCCGTCGTGAACGTCTCCAGCGAGGCCGGCCTGCGCGGCAACGCCTCCGGCAACGCGTACACGGCCTCGAAGCACGCGGTCATCGGGCTCACCCGCAGCGCCGCCTTCATGTACGGCCCGCACGGCATCCGCGTCAACGCGGTCGCGCCCGGCGGGGTCGCCACCGGCATCCCGTTCCCCCCGCACGTCTCCGAGGCCGGCCAGGCCCGCCTGCAGCCGTTCCAGTCGGCGATTCCCTCGCTGGCGACTGCGGAGCAGCTCGCCGCATCGATCACCTTCCTGCTCAGCGACGACGGTGTGAACATCAACGGTGCGACGCTGCCGTCCGACGGCGGCTGGTCGGTGCAGTAAGGCGCCAACGCGTCTCGCGCGGTCGACTGAACCAGCGCCGGCCCAGCCGGCGCTGGTTCGTTGCATCTGGCGTGGCAGATTTCTCAGGCGTAGCGTCGAGCCATGGACGGCGAGAAGCAAGCCGACGGCGCGTCTGTGCGCTGGCGGCCGGGGCGGAGCGGCCGGCGACGGCCGCCCGCGTGGACGCATGCGCTCGCCGACGGTGAGGATGCCGGCTTCTTCGGCCCTGGCAGCGCCGTGTGGGCGGTCAACGGCTCGCTGACGACATTGGTCGCCGGCATCCGGGCCCTGCTCCTGCAGACGCTGCACCCCGGTGCGATGGCCGGCGTGCACGACTGGTCGCACTACCGCGACGACCCGCTCGGCCGGCTCGACGGCACCGTGCGCTGGGTGGCGACCGTGACATTCGGCGACACGCGGAGTGCCACGGCGGCATCCGCATTCGTCTCCCGTCTGCACGAGCACGTCACCGGCAGCTACGTGGACGCTCGCGGCGTCGAGCGGCCATACGCGGCGAACGATGAGGAGCTGCTGCGCTGGGTGCACGACGCATTCACCGAGGCATTCCTCGGCGCCCATCTGATCTGGGGCGGGCCGATTCCGGGCGGCGGTGACGCCTATGTGCGGGAGTGGGCCCAGGCAGGCAGGCTCATGGGTGTGCGGCAACCGCCGCAGAGCGTCGCCGAACTGCGCGCAGAGATGGCCGGCTTCGTGGTCGATGCGAAGCCGGACGCGCGGGTGGCGGAGGCCGTGCGGTTCCTCCGTAAACCGGGGTTGCCGGGCATGACCGGGCGGCTGTACCCGATTCTCTTCGGAGGCGCCGTCGCCTCGCTCGATGCCGGCAGCCGCTCGCTGCTCGGCCTGCGCCGGCCGTGGTGGCCGGCGATCACGATGACGAGGGCGTTCCTCGTTCTCGGTGGGCGTGTGCTCGGCCCGGTCTCGCCGAGTGAGCAGAACGCACGCGCCAGGATCGCGCGGCTCGGCGCACATCCATTCAGCGCAGGTCAAGCCGCATCAGCACCCGGGGAAAACCGTTGAGCACAGAGTCGGTGTCGGCGGCCTTCGTGAAACCGGCCCGCTCGAAGAGCGCCACGGTGCCGACATACGCCATCGTCAGATCGACCTTCTCGCCCCGATTGTCGACGGGGTAGGCCTCGACCGCCGGCGCTCCGTGCTCCCTCGCGAACGCCACGGCACCCGCAACGAGCTCGTGGGAGATCCCCGTTCCGCGGTGCCCCGGCCGAACACGTACGCACCAGATCGACCAGACGTCGAGCTCGTCGATGTGCGGAATCTTACGGTTGCGGGCGAATCCGGTGTCGGCCCGTGGGTGAACGCCCGCCCAGCCGACGACCTCGTCGCCGTCGTAGGCGAGCACACCTGGCGGCGGATCCTCCCGGCACAGCTCCCGCACACGCTCGCCGCGGGCCGGCCCGTGAAGCGCGAGATTCTCCTTCGACGGGATCCGATAGCTCAGACACCAGCACACATTCGCATCCGGCCGCTTCGGGCCCACCATCGCCCGCACGTCATCGAACACGGTCGCCGCGCGCACCTCGATCGCCATGGGGCGCTGCCTCCGTGTCGTCAGTCGGGTGTGTGGCCGTCGAAGAGGTGGGTGGGAACCGGGCCGAACGGGGCGGAGCGCACGCGCAGCTGCCGCCGATCATCCGCCTCGAATCCCGCGGCGGCCAGGAGCGCCGCCGCATCGCGGTCCCAGTGGCAGCCGTGGCAGAAACGGGCCGAGAACGGTGTCGCGACACGCTGCACCGCCCGCTTCAACGTTCCGGGCGGGGCGGCGACATGGTCGATGAAGACCACGCGGCCGCCGGGAACGAGCACCCGTCGCACCTCGGCGAGGGCGGCGGCCGGATCACTGACCGAGCAGAGCACGAAGGTGCCGACGACGGCATCGACCGAGTCGTCCGGCAGGGGGATCGACTCGCAGCGCGCGTCGAGCGGCGCGGCGGCGTGGCCCCACTCCCGGGCGCGGGTGGCGAGTTCGCGGCGGCGCGCGGCATCCGGTTCGAGGCCGATCCAGAGCACATCCGGGTGCAGGGCGCCGAAGTTGACGCCCTCACCCGCGCCGATCTCGAGCACGCGCCCGCGCAGCCGCGAGACGAATTCGCGCTCGAGCTCTTCCAGTTCGTCGTCGCCGACGAGGGGCGGCGCAGGCTCAGCCGCGGCCGTCATGTGCGCGATCGCATCACGAGAATGGACATGGTCTCCTCTTCCCGAACCCCGTCGACCACTCTGCCACCGTCGGGCGGTCGAGGCAATGCGCTCGACACCGCACGCAGTGGGTATCGTTGGCAAACGTGGCAGGCAGACCAGCGAGTTCGAGGGTGAACGGCAACGGAGCGACGGATGAGCGCTCGGTGGCTGCGCGCCTGTTTGCGATCCTGGACGCCTTCACCGTGCCACCGGCATCCTCATCGCTCAGCCTCACCGCAATCGCCGACCGTGCGGGCCTGCCCCTCTCGACCGCCCACCGCCTCGTCGCCGAATGGGTGGGCTGGGGCGGTCTCATCCGGCAGGCCGACGGCCGCTACGCGCTGGGGCTCCGGTTGTGGGAGCTCGGCGTACAGGCTCCGACGGCGCGGGACTTGCGCGCCGTCGCGTTGCCCCACCTCGAAGATCTCTTTGAGGTCTCGCGGGAGCACGTGCACCTCGCGATCCTCGACGGGCATGACGCCCTCTACGTCGAGAAGCTCTCCGGGCACAGCCCCGTTCCCGTCATCTCGCGGGTCGGCGGGCGACTGCCACTGCACTCGACCGGCGTCGGGCTCGTCCTGCTGGCCAACGCTCCGAGCGAACTCGTCGACGCCTACCTCTCGACATCGCTCACCGGCTACCTTCCGAACACCGTCACATCGCCGGATCTGTTGCGCGCCCGGCTCGCCGAGATCCGGGCCTCGGGCTTCGCGACGATGTCGGAGGAGATGACGCCGGGGTCGAGTTCTGTCGCCGCTCCGATCCGTGACCGCAGCGGCCGCGTCGTGGCCGCCGTCTCGATCGTGAGCCGCACGACGGGCACGCGCGACATGGCAGGGGAGCACGCGGTGCGGCTCGCAGCCAACGGCATCAGCCGCGCGCTGGGCTTCCGCCGTGCGGAGGGGCGGAGCGGCTGAATCGGCCGTGCGGCACACAGGCTATTCACAGCCCGGGGCGGTCGCGGAACGGAATACTCCGGCGCCCCCAGCGTTGAAGTTGAGCGTAAGGCACTCAAGTTTGACCCAGGGAGGTTTCGTGCCCGAGAACTTCACCCCAGAGGGTAGCAACGCCGATGGCGGCAACTCGTTCGACGAGTTCCTCGCCCGGTACCTCGATGGCGAGCGGGCGCGCTCCGCGCGGTCGATCGACCTCAGCAAATTCCTGACCGCGAGCACCCAGCAGATCCTGGCCGCGGCCGGTCGCTTCGCGCTCGAACGAGGTCAGAACGAGCTGGACGCGCTGCACATCCTGCGCGTCATCATCGATGAGGATGCCGCGCGCGCGGCCGTCTCGCGGCTCGGCGTCGACCCCGGCGCCATCGCCGAGGCCGCCGAGAGGCGCCTGCCGCAGGCCTCGGAGCACGCCGCAAGCCGCCCGCCGGCCATCACGCCGTCCGCCCAGCGTGCCCTCTTCCACGCCTACCAGGTGGCGCGTGCATCCGGTTCGACGTACATCGAACCCGAGCACCTCTTCTTTGCCCTCGTGCTCAACCAGGATTCCCCAGCCGGCCAGGTGTTGGCCCACGCCGGCGTCACCGCCGAGGCGTTGACCCAGGGCATGCGCGAGACCGTCGAGGCCGGCGCGGCGGCGACGGCCGACGAACCGGACCAGGAGCAGTCGGCATCCGAGACCCCGATGCTCGACAAGTTCGGCACCGACCTCACCGAGCTGGCCCGCAGCGGTCGGCTCGACCCCGTGATCGGGCGTGCAGACGAGATCGAGCAGACCATCGAGATCCTCAGCCGCCGCACCACGAACAACCCGGTGCTCGTCGGAGAGGCCGGCGTCGGCAAGACTGCGATCGTCGAGGGCCTGGCCCGTGCGATCGTCGACGGCTCGGTGCCGGCTCAGCTGCGGGGCAAGCGCGTCATCGCGCTCGATCTTCCCGGCATGCTCGCCGGAACCCGCTACCGCGGAGACTTCGAGGAACGTCTCACCAAGACCATCGATGAAATCGCCGGTCACAGCGCCGAGATCATCGTCTTCATCGACGAGGTGCACACAGTCGTCGGCGCGGGCGGAGCGGGCGAGGGCGGCATGGATGCCGGAAACATCCTGAAGCCGCGGCTTGCCCGCGGCGAGCTCCACCTCGTCGGCGCCACGACCCTCGCCGAGTACCGCACCATCGAGAAGGACTCGGCGCTGGAGCGCCGCTTCCAGCCCGTGCGCGTCGGCGAACCGTCGATCGAGGACGCCGTGCTCATCATGCAGGGGCTCCGCCCCGCGTACGAGGAGCACCACGGCGTGCGATTCACGGATGCCGCCCTGCGCGCCTCCGTCGAGCTCTCTGCCCGCTACCTCAGCGACCGCGTGCTGCCGGACAAGGCGATCGACCTGATCGACCAGGCCGGCGCCCGGCTTCGGCTCCGCCTCGGCTCCACGCAGGATGTCTCGGCGCTGATCGAACGCCTCGCCGTGCTTGAGGCGGACAAGAACGCGGCCGTGTCGGCCGAGCACTACGAGCAGGCCTCGCAGCTGCGCGACGAGATCGTTGCCGTGCAGCGGCAGCTCGATGACGCGACCGCCCCCGGCGGCCCCGGAATCGCCTCCGCCGATGCCGTCGCATCTTCTGCCATTGTCGATGAGAAGGAGATCGCCGAGGTGATTGCCCGTGCAACGGGAATCCCCGTCAGCCGTCTCACCGAGGGCGAGCGCGATCGTCTCGCGGCGCTCGAGGGCGAACTGCACGAACGCGTCATCGGGCAGGACGACGCCGTAAGCGCCGTCGCCAAGGCCGTCCGTCGCAGTCGCACCGGCATGGGGGACGCGAACCGCCCCGTCGGCAGCTTCCTCTTCCTCGGCCCGACCGGCGTCGGCAAGACCGAGCTCGCCAAGGCGCTCGCCGGGTCACTGTTCGCCTCCGAGTCTGCCGTCATCCGCTTCGACATGAGCGAGTTCGGCGAGCGGCACACGGTGTCGCGCCTGGTCGGTGCCCCTCCCGGCTACGTCGGCTACGACGAGGCCGGCCAGCTCACAGAGCGCGTGCGCCGCAACCCGTACTCGATCGTGCTGTTCGACGAGATCGAGAAGGCCCACCCCGATGTCTTCAACCTGCTGTTGCAGGTGCTCGACGACGGCCGTCTGACCGACGGCCAGGGGCGCACGGTCGACTTCCGCAACACCGTCGTCATCATGACGTCCAACATCGGCAGCGAGTTCCTCACCTCTCGCTCCGGGGCGATGGGCTTCGTCGGAGGAGACGACCCGAGCGGATTCGGCTCGGCGGAGGCACTGCGCGAGCGCGTCATGGGCAAACTGCGCGAGGCGATGCGGCCGGAGTTCCTCAACCGCATCGATGAGATCGTGCTGTTCCGCAAGCTGGACAAACCGCAGCTGCGGCAGATCGTCGGCCTCCTGCTCGGTGCGACCGGCGAGCGCCTCGCCGCCCGTTC
>JBEVGZ010000294.1:0-8256 GCA_040511515.1 Microterricola sp. | reverse complement strand
GATGCCGCGGCGGCCGCGAGGTCGTCAGGGCCGAGTCCGCGCTTCATCACGGCGAACGCGAGCTTCTCGTTGTCTCCGCCGAGACCGGAGTGCAGCCGTGCGGAGTCCTCCATGACAGGCGTCTCGATCTCGTCGAAACCATGGGCGGCGTAGCTTGCCCTGATGATCCCCAGCGCGTGCTCGCGGCGGGCTTTGTCGGCGGGAAGGAAGTCGCGCATGCCTCTCGGCGGGGTCACAGTCTGGGCCATGCCTCCTATTCTTTCAGCACCGTCGATTCCCCGAGCACCGCAGACCGCTGGCCGGCGAAACCGCGCGGGTATATCTTTCGTTCACGGATCCCACGGTGCACGGATCATGCACCGGTCGCGCAGTGCACGGATCGAGCAGTGCAGGAGCAGCCATGCGAATTTCACGCCGCAGCACAGAACCGGCAGTGCCAGGCCTCCCGACCCCCACTCCCCCTGCACCCCTTCCGCCAGCAGAGGAGCATGGCGTGATGATCGAGCGGCGCGAGCCCGACGCCGTTCCGACACCGACCGGGGCCCGCGCCGTCAACGCCGACATCGCACTCGTCGTCGTGCACGGCATGGGCCAGGCGACCCAGGGCAGCACGCTGCTCGAGTGGGCGGAACCGTTGCTCGGGCGCGCGGACTGGATCGCCAAGTACGCCCATGTCTCCGAGCCCGGCCTGCACGATCGACTCGTCGACGACGGGTGGTCTCCCGGGGTGACGGTGGTCGGATCCGTGCTCGCGGGGCCAGGCACGCCGCACGTCGTCGCCGACGCGGTGTGGAGGCGTGATTCCAGCGACGACGAGGATGAACCGAGCGCGCACCGCCTGCACCGCCGCATCGCCATTCTCGAAGCGCGCTGGTCAGAGTCGTTCGTGCCGATGACGCGCAGCGAGGTGTTCCGCTGGGGCGCGCGGTTCCTCTGGCGGGTGCTGTGGCGTATGTTTCGCCAGTTCGCCCGGACGCTCGTACGTGTGCCGTCCTTCGGCACGCGGGCGGCCAGCGCGGCGACGCGGCCGCCGACCCGACAGTCTCCTGCCGCGCACGTCGATCCGCCGCGCGGCCTGCCCCGCCGGCTGTTCTCTGCTCTGCTGATGCTCTTCGGTGTGCTGCTCTCCGCCGGCCTCGCGGTTCTGCTCGCCACGCTCGGCGCACTCCTCACGGTGATCCTGCCGCTTCTCAGCCCCCTCATGCTCATCCCCTTCGTGAAGAAGCACGTTCAGAACCTGGTCGACGCCCTGGTGGCGTTCGTCGGGGATGTCGGCACATGGCGCGAGCGCCCGCTGCGTGCCGCCGCGATGCGGATGGCGGTGCAGGACCGCATCGTCGAGGCCAACGGGATGCTCGCCCCCGGCGGGGAGATCGTCGTCCTGGCGCACTCGGAGGGGGCCGCGATCAGCGCGGAGGCACTCTTCGTCGATATGGCACCGCTGCGCTTCAACGTGACCCAGCTGCACACCGTCGGCGCTGCGAACACGCTGCTCGGCACGCCGCGCGGCGGTTTCGGCTCGAGTCGTGAGGGGCACTGGGTGCGCGAGTGGCTCGCGAACTCCGCACTGCCGGGCGATGGCTTCGTGCGCTGGCACAACTACTGGGCGATCTGGGATCCCTTCGCCGCCGGGCCGCTCGGCGATTCGGCTGAGGCGCGGGCAGCGAGATGGAAGGGCAGTTATGTGCTCGGGGCCGGTGACGAGGAGCCGGGGCCGAGCGAGCACGCCGTGCACAACACGAGCATGCCCCTGACCGACCACCAGAGTTACTCCGGCAACACGGCCCAGGTGATCGACCCGGTGGCACGGGTGCTGTTCGGCGAGGGGCTGCCGGCTCAGAACGATGCCGCCGCGCGCACGAGTGTGGCGCAGAGCGTGCTCATCCGTCGCAGCCGCGGCGCGAACCTCATCAGCTCCGTCGTGATCGCCGCGATGCTGCCGTTCATCCCCGGGGTCCAGAGCGCCGTGATCGCCCTGCTCACATGGGCCGCCGCGCTCGTCAATTCCGTCTCGGCGTGGTTGCAGCTCGAGTTGCGGCTCGATGTCGCCACGATCACGGATGACGCCGGTGAGCGTCTCGACGTCTGGCCGACCATTCTCGGCGTCGTGCTGGCCGCTGCGCTGCTGATCTGGCTGAATTCGCTCTACGCCAGCCGCGCCGAGCGTCAGGCCGTGTGGGAGCGGCTCTCACCGGTGGGTGCGCAGCGCTGGTTCCGGCAGGAGTTGCTCGTTCGGGCGAGCTACGCCGTGGCAGCGGCATTGGCCGTTGCCCTCGCGATCGCGGCCGCCGTGCCGGTCGCGCTGCCGATTGCCGCGGCTGTCCTCGTGATCGTGGCACTCAGTGTGATCGTCGCCCCCAACGTGGGCGCGCTGCCGTTCGTGGTCGCCGAAAAGCGCGTCGCCCCGTCATCCGACGAGCACGCAGCCGACGTGCCCGACTGAACGACGAAGCGGTGCCTCCCCGAATCGGGCAGACACCGCTCCTGTGTTCGCTACGGCCTAGAGTGCGCCGCCCGCGGCCTCCGGGGCGTCGGAGTCGCCACCGCCGTCGCCGATGGTCTCGCGGGCGACGAAGTTCTCGAGGTCGAAGAGGTTGTCCTTGGCGCGCTCCGCGATGGTGAGCAGCGTGCTCATCGACGCGACTTCCTCGACCTGCTCCTTGAGGAACCAGAGCATGGCCTGCTCGCCGAGGGCGTCGCCGTCGCGGCGAGCGGCCCTGAACAGCTCCTCGATCTGGGTCGTCACCTGCTTCTCCTGGCCGAGGGCCAGAGCGACCGGCTCGACGACGTTCGCGAAGTCGTTCTGCACGGCGGGGATTCCGGGGATCGTGATCGGCAGGCCACGGTCGAGGCTGTACTGCACGAGCATCATGGCGTGGTTGCGCTCCTCCACCGACTGCCGGTAGAAGTGCGCGGCGAGCTGCGGGAGGTCGTGGGCGTCGAACCACACCGCGATCGCGATGTACTGCTGCGACGCGGCAAACTCGTTGCCGATCTGGATGGTCAGGAGTTCGTTGAAGGTCTTCTCGCTCATAACTGCGACGCTAGCGCCGCAAGCGCCCGCTGGCTAGGGAGGACAGGCTAGCCTGAGATCACTTTTCAGTCAGGCGAGCAACGGGGGTATGCGGATCGTGACACCAACGGGAGGCACGGCGGGGATCAGCGTCAGCGGGGTGAGCCGGAACTTCGGCGCCGTGCATGCGGTACGGAGCGCATCGCTCGAGGTTCGCCCCGGTTCCGTCACGGGCCTGATCGGTCCAAACGGTGCGGGCAAGACGACCCTGATGCTGATGCTCGCCACCCTCCTGGCGCCGGATGCCGGCAGCATCCGCATCGCCGGATACGACCCGCTCTCCGATGCCGCCGCCGTGCGCGCCCGCATGGGATGGATGCCGGATGTCCTCGGCGCCTGGCCGACGCTCAGCGTGCGGCAGGCCATCGAGACCACGGGCAGGCTCTACCGGATGCCGCGGCAGCAGGCAGCTCTGCGCACGGCCGAGCTGCTCGCCATCACCGGCCTCGCGCCGCTGGCCGAGCAGCCGACCCGCGTGTTGTCGCGCGGGCAGAAGCAGAAGCTCTCGCTGGCCCGCGCTCTCGTGCACGACCCCCAGGTGCTGCTGCTGGATGAGCCGGCATCCGGGCTTGATCCCGCGGCGCGTGCCGATCTGCGGGCACTCGTGCGCAGACTCGCCGGTGAGGGCAAGGCGATTCTCGTGTCCAGCCACGTGCTCTCCGAGCTCGACGAGATGGCGGATTCCGCGGTGTATCTGGCCGCAGGGGTCACGGCGAGCGCCGAACAGATCGCACGGGCCCAGAACAGCCTGCGGCAGTGGCGGGTGCGTGCGCTCGACCCGGCGCGGCTCGCCGCGGCCATCGGCACGGTCGGGCTCGGCGCCGACCGCGTCTCGGTCGACAACGTCGGCACACTGATCGCCTTCGCCGATGAGGCGGAAGCGGCCGAGGCGCTCGGGCGCCTGGTCGCCGCAGGCGCGCAGATCAGCGGCTTCGGCCCTGCCGTCGGCGAGATGGAGCACACCTTCCTCGACCTGAACCGGGCGGGCACGAGCGGAGAGGAGGGCCGGGCATGAGCGCCACGGTCGCGACATCCGCCCGCCAGCCCTTCTGGGGCGGCCTCTGGCTGATCGTCACCCTCGAGCTGCGTCAACGCGTACGCGGCGTGGCCTGGTACGTGCTGCTCGGCGTCTTCTTCGTGATCGTCGGCTTCGTCACGGTGCTGCTCTGGTTCGCCACCAACGCCCTCGAGTCCGGTGGCGGGGGCATGTTCTCCACGATCATCTTCTTCGTGCTGCTGCTCGGCAGCCTCGTCTCGCCGGCGCTCAGCGGCAACGCCATCAACGGCGACCGCGACTCCGGCGTGCTCGCCACAACCCAGGTCACGCTGATCACCACCTGGCAGCTGGTGCTCGGCAAGTTCGTCGCCGCCTGGCTGACCGCGCTCGCGTTCCTCGCGGCGGCGCTGCCGTTCCTGCTCTTCGCGGTGGTGCTCGGCGAGGTCTCCTTCGCCACGGTCGCCGTCTCGACGCTCGTGCTCGCGCTGGAGCTCGGCGTGATCGCCGCGATCGGTGTCGGCCTCAGCGGCATCCAGACCCGACCGCTGTTCTCGATCGTCACGACGTACCTCGTGATCGCGGCGCTCAGCGTCGGCACGCTCATCGTGTTCGGCCTGGCAGGCCTCGCGACGCAATCGGCGACGACAACGACGTCGAGCGACTTCGACTGGAACAACCCACCGGACGACGAGGCGAACGGGCGCTGGACCTGCACCGATCCCGTCGTCTACGAGTCGACAGTGCCGCGCTTCGACTACTACTGGGGTGTGTTGGCCGCCAACCCGTACGTCGTGGTGGCGGATGCCGCACCGGGCAGCTTCGACGAGCTCGGCAACCCGACCGACCTGTTCGGGTGGATCGCCACCGGCGTGCGCTCGGCGCAGAACGCCCCGGAGCTCGACACCGTCTACGACGCCTGCGCGGACGGCGGCTCGCCCCAGGACGTCAACGGCGGCAACGGCGACTACCCGACGGCCGAGGAGATGTACAACGACGCCGTCCCGTCGTGGTTCGTCGGTCTGAGCATCCACCTGCTGCTCGGCGCCGGAGCACTGTTCTGGGCGTACACGCGCACGAATACCCCCGCGAGGCGCCTGCCGACGGGAAGCCGCGTGGCCTGACGCTGCCGATCTCGACCTGCATCGCTGGCGGTTCTTGAGGGTGCCGCGGTACGGGCTGCCGCCTTTCGACGCTTCGCGTCACGCTAGAGCGTGGCCTCGGCCTCGCGGATCTCGTCCTGGAATGCCCGCAGCGTGCTGCGCAGCGCGCGCTCGGCGTCGAGCCCTCGCGCCTTCGCGCCGGCGACGATGGCGAGCAGCATCGGGCCGAGCTCGTCCTCGCTGGCGAACGGGATCCCGCCGTCGGCGTCCTCGATCAGTCCGATCTTCTGTGCCCGGCCGAGGAGCTTGTCCGCCAGCGCCAGCGACGGCATACCCTGCGGGATCCCGTCCAGCACGCTCGAGCGCTCCGGCTTCTCCGCGGCCTTGAGGTCGTCCCAGAACGCCACGACGTCGGCGGAGGTCTCGGCGACGCGGTCCCCGAACACGTGCGGATGCCGGCCGATCAGTTTCGCGTTGAGCGCGGCGGCGACATCCTGAACCGTGAAGTCCTCGCCATCAGTCGCCGATGCGATGTCGCTGTGCAGGATCACCTGGTAGAGCACGTCGCCGAGTTCCTCGATCAGTTCCTCGCGGCTGCCGGCCTCGATGGCGTCCACAAGCTCGTGTGTCTCCTCGACGAGGTACTGCACGAGCGAGGCGTGCGTCTGTTCGGCGTCCCACGGGCATCCGCCCGGTCCGCGCAGCTTCGCCACGGTGGCAATCAACTCGTCCAGAGGGGTGGCGGCGATCGTCTCAGTCATGCATCCAGCCTAGGCTGCGGGCGTTCGCATCGACGCGTGGCTGGCACGTCTGCGCCGGATCCCGCCGGCCGCCCCGCTAAACTCGTCAGTGGTGAGCCGGGAAGTCTGGTCGGCGGGCAGTAATGCTCAACGACGTCGACCGAACCCAATGAGGAGGGCCCTTCGTGGCTATTTTCCGTTCCGAACGCTACGCAGCCATGCTGCTGCTGGCGGCAGCCGTGCTGGGCCTCGTGCTCGCCAACAGCGCCGTCGGCCCCGCGCTTCTCGCCTTCAAGGGTGAACACGTCGAGCTGCCGTGGCTGGGCCTCGACATCTCGACAGGGCACTTCGTCAGCGACGGCCTGCTCGCGATCTTCTTCTTCATCGTGGCCGTCGAACTCAAGCGCGAACTCGCGATCGGTGAACTCAACAGCCTGAGCAAGGCTGCTCTGCCCGCCGTCGCCGCGCTCGGCGGAGTTGTGGTGCCTGCCGGAATCTACCTGCTCATCACCGCGGGCTCCGGCTGGGAGAACGGCTGGCCCGTGCCGACCGCGACCGACATCGCCTTCGCCCTCGGCCTGCTCGCCATCTTCGGCAAGGGCATTCCAACGCGGGTACGCGTCTTCCTGATGGCGCTTGCCGTGCTCGATGACCTCGTCGCGATTCTGATCATCGCGTTCTTCTTCACCAGCAGCGTCGAGCTGAGCTACCTGGGTTTTGCGGCCGTCACGCTCCTGCTGTTCTCCGGTGTCAGCCGAGTGCTCCGCCCGCGCTCCGGTTACATCCTGGCGCGCAAGCCGCAGTGGCCCCTCATCGTCGCGATGTGGGTACTCGCGGTGCTCACGTGGTACTTCGTGTTCCAGTCGGGCGTGCACGCCACGATCGCGGGTGTCCTGCTCGGCCTCGTCATGGCGCGCCGCCCCGGCGGTCGCGCGGTGCACACCCTCGAGCCGTACTCCAACGGCATCATCCTTCCGTTGTTCGCGTTCTCCGCCGCCCTCGTCGCGATCCCCGCGGTGAGCCTGAGCGAGCTGAGTCCCGCCTTCTGGGGCATTCTGGTGGCCCTCCCCGTCGGCAAGCTCCTCGGCATCACGCTCGCGGGTTGGCTCGGCGGGCTCGTCGCGGGTAGGCGCTCCGGCGTCGGGTTGAAGATCGGCGATCTGCTCGTCGTCGCGTCGCTCGGCGGAGTCGGGTTCACCGTCTCGCTGCTGATGAACGAACTCGCCTTCGCCAGCAACCACGAGGTCGTCGACGAGGGAACGATCGCCGTGCTCGTCGGCTCCGGCATCGCGATGGTGTTCTCTGCCGCGTTCGTGAGCTGGCGTGCGGCGCAGTACCGGTCCGGCAAGCTGTCGGTGTCCGCCGCAGACGAGCCGGATCCGGCGACGGCGCCACTCTTCTAGGCTGGTGGGCATGGACTCTCCCCATGACCTCGACCCGGAATCGATGGAGCCAGCCTCCCTGCATCTGTCGGCGGAGCTGCGCGCGCGAGAGACACCGAGCGGAATCCGCGGTGTCGTTCACACCGTGGCCTATCTCGTCGGAACGAGCCTCAGCCTCGGCAGCCCATCCGTGGCCGACATCATCGTGCTGCGGACCGCGACGGGTAACGAGGTGCTGCGCAGCAGTGCAGGCGATCTCATCGAGGCCGACAATCTGCTGCAGCAAATCGAACTCGATCTCGAGACCATGACCGTGAGCGAGTTCCTCGCCGAGTGGGGCCACATCAGCTGAGCGCCCCGTGCCGCTGATTGAGCTTGTCGAACTCAGGGTTTCGACAAGCTCAACCGGCGAAGGGCGGCTCAACCGGCGGCCGGCGGCTCAACCCGCCTCGACGGCCTTCTCCTGAACGACGACGGGCGGCGGGAAGATCGCCGTGAGCAGCTGGCTGACCCACCCGATGAGCGCGGCATCCGGATTCGCGTCGTCACTCACGTCGGGCAGCGGCACCGAGAGCACGCCCTGCTGCGCGAAGTAGCGCGACCCCGGGTACATGCGCTGCAGGCGCACCTGGATCGAATCGGGCAGCGTGGCCTGCGCGACGCGCAGCTTGTCGCCCATCGCGACGACCTCGCTGAGACCGGCACGCTGAGCCTGCCTGCGCAGCGTCGACACGGCGATGAGGGTCTGCACGGGCGCCGGCGGCTCGCCGTAGCGGTCGGTGAGCTCCTCGAGCACGTGGGCGATGTTCTCGTCCTTGGCCGCGAGCGAGCTCGCCGTGGAGAGTTTCTGGTAGGCCTCGAGGCGCAGACGCTCGCTGTCGACGTACTCCTCCGGGATGTGGGCATCAACGGGCAGCTCGAGGCGCAGCTCGGTCTGCCCCTCCGCGACATCACCGCGGAAGGC